>CAZPEE010000038.1:0-13468 GCA_964585525.1 uncultured Cocleimonas sp. | reverse complement strand
CTATTATTTAGCCCAGCCATGCTCTCCCAATCACCATCCGCTGTAAAATTTCCACAACAACATTGTGTATCGCTACAGGGATGCTGTTCATGGTGAGCATAGCACAGGACTTAAAAAGCCTTGGCTCTCAATCAGTTGAGTAAATTTTTATTTTCGAGTGGTAAATCACGGAAAGCATGTTACATCCGGTCATGAATAACCTTGAGAATCGATTCTACCGGAAGCCCATGCGGTAGCATGTCGACGAATTTGCCATTTTTGTCAATGACAAAAATCGAAGCGGAATGGTCAACCAGATAGCCCATGGCGGAATCACTGTCGACTTTTTTATAGGCAGCACCATATTGTTTGACGACTTTATCTATTTCAGTTTTGGAACCGGTGATGCCCAGTATTTCCGGGTGAAAGTATTTTGTATATTCACGTAGTTTTTCTGGCGTGTCCCTGTCTGGGTCGACGCTGATAAAAAGCACTTTTACCTGGCTTCTTTCTTTGTCATCCAGCTTTTTAAGGGCAGCACTCATCAGTGCCAGTGACGTTGGACAGACATCCGGGCATGAGGTGTAACCAAAAAACAGTAATACGACTTTACCTTTGTAGTCAGATAGGCTGACGGCATGGTCACCATCATGCAAGGTAAAGTCACCACCACCTGGCAAGTGTAATTGCGAAGACGTATTGGAACCGGATGGGTTCTGCATCCAGATTAAGCCTAAAGCTATACCCCCAATGAAGGCAAGGATCGAAAGCGGTATGATTATTTTCACGGTATGTTTTTTACCTGTTTTCTACGTTGTATGGCAAGTTTAACAGCTTATACTTTAACGGAAATAAAATCCTTAATAACCACAAAAAACGTCTGTTTAAAAATAATGAGTCTATACTGGTATTAATTTCGTTGTTATTAACATGGATTAACAACCCTTGTTTTTTAATTACCAGGCAAGTATGCCCTGGTAAAAAAATCCTCCAATCAAACCATAAAAATAAATAGTGTGCAGGTTGTATTTTCATAACCTGCTTTTTAGGGGGCGCTGTATCAATAACGATTTTTCAGCGCATCCTTTAACCAATTTAATGAGAGGTTAATATGGCTATTACAGCATCAAATCATGGTGGGTTACTCGCTCAACCAGAGATACGCAAAGTTGATAACAATGCCGCTAGTCGATGGCTAAACAAAGGTATTGATGATTTTAAAACAGCAAATATAAACAGCCTGTTGTATGGGCTTTTATTTGTGGTTGCAGGTGCCATTACCATCTGGTTCACCCGTGACAACCCAGTCTTTATCATGGCGATTATCACCGGATTCTATCTGGTGGGGCCGCCGATAGCGGCAGGCCTTTATGATATGAGCCAGCAAATAGAACATGGCAATAAACCATCCCTGTTGCATGCTATCGCCGTACTCGGCAGGAACACCCGCTCATTACTGGGCTTAACCTTGGTCCTTGGCCTCGTCATGCTCGCCTGGATAGGCGTGGCGACTGTTATTGTGAATGCATTTTTTTCTGAACAACCTGGATTTAGCCAGGGTTGGAATGTGCTGTTTTCTGGCGAGCAAGCCTTTGCTTTTGCGGGAATATTACTTATTGCTGGCATCGTGCTGGCAATGATCGCATCCGCTGTTAGCCTGACGTTTGCGCCGCTACTGGATCACAAACAAATGGGGACAGTAACGGTTTTACTGATCCTGGCGTTAATAATGTTTGCCTGGGTAAGGACGATGGTGATGGCAATCAATGCCTTTCTTAACCATTCCGAAATGATTTCAACTGGCTGGAATGCGCTCTTTACAAATCCGCAATTCGTGCCGTTTCTATTGGTATTCTTGCTGGCGGGTTTAGTTTTTGCAGCCTTTGCTTTTACGATTAGTGTCGTTGCGGTCCCACTGATCATCCACCGCAGGGTTAGCCTGTTCAGTGCTATTTCCACCAGTATAGGAGCTGTTAAAAAGAATCCCCTTGCCATGTTCCGCTGGGCTGCCACAATTGCCGGTTTGATTGCTGTTGGTATGGCGCTGTTCTTTGTCGGCCTGGCCATCGCCTTACCTATCATTGGACATGCCAGCTGGCATGCTTACCGGGAATTAATTGTCGAGTAAAAAACAAATCAGTATAGATGCTAAAAAGCCTCCTTGAAATGAATCAAGGGGGCTTTTTAGATTCAATAGCTTGCGTTCTGTGCGCCGTGAACACGGATGCAGGTTTAGAGTTTGCCCTTCATAAATGGAAACACTGGCAAATCACAATCATCCACCGTCATGATGCGGTCATCAACTACCGTTTCACGGTAGGCGTGCCAACTGGCGTGGCCAATGATAGGCAAAACCACCGCTACGCCTACAAAGGCAAAGGCGAAACCGAGCGCCATTAAAGCGACAATGGCAAAAGCCCAGGTCAGCATTACTACAGGATTCTTTTTCACGGCCCTGACACTGGTAACCATGGCTGTCACCACATCGGCCTTACGATGCGTCATCAGTGGTATGGATATGACACTAATCGAGAAACTGACGACGGCAAAGATAAAACCTACACCCAGCAATAATGCTGCAAAGGGTACAATCTGTTTATTTGCCATCATGGTTTCGATGATATGGCCTGATTCTGGTAACGTCATACCACCAAAATAGACCGCAAAAAGTGCCGCGGCAACAATCGTCCATAATACAATCAACATGCCAATAACAATTGAGAATGTCGCTATGCCAACCGGGTTATAACACAAAGCCTTGCAACCCTTTCTAAATTCGGGTTTAACACCCGCTTCGATATGCCGACTCATACAATAAAGGCCAACAGCAATAACGGGCCCTGCCAAATAGAATATCGTTACCAAACCGTAGGTGTAAATCGGGTTATGGTAAGTAAAGAAAATCAAAACCAAACCCAGCACCACATAGATCAAACCATAGCTGAGACTAAGTAGCGGGTTCACCTTGAAATCATTGATCCCTTTACTCAACCAGCGCATCGGTGCGCCACTGTCCAGTTTGCGAATTTCAATTTTATGGGAATAGTCAAACTCTTCTTCTTCGTGCAAAATATCTTGCTGATCTGTTTGTTGTAATACATCTGTAGCCATGTCATAACCTCCTCAATGTTATTCACCTAAATCTGTTTTTGTCTTGGTACATCTTAGGTACGTTTTAAAAAGCACCCTGGTGTATATACATTTAGAATTATTATTGAGTTGCTCACCAGTGCGTTAATTCAAGCACTGAATCTTGCTTACCCAGACATCAAACTTAGAAAAATTAATTTACGATTTTTGATATTTATCATATACAAACCATATCTTATGGTATACCCCATAATGGATAGATAATCAAATTATTTTTAACATTTAGCCCGGATGTTTCATGAAGGGTATTGATTTTCTGGAAAAATTCAGCAAAACAGATTTTTTCAGCAAAACATTCAGGTACAAACCGTGATTTTTGAAAATCGTCATTTGCTTTCTCAACCTGATGATATTATTGGATTGTTATCCAAATAATTACTGCTTTCTTTGAAAGAATTGGCTATTGGTTAAGCACCAGCTGAACGACTCCCCAAATTGTTACCAGGAATATCAGCGTCATTAGAATTCCTACAATGACAAACGGCATGACACTTTTTTGAGAAAAATCATTCTCAAGGTTCTCTTTTTTCTGAACACCAATCATCGCAGAGAGGACACTTTTTACAATTTTAAAAACTTCCATTGCCCTTCCCTGTTAACCGTGTATGTGAATGAGGTGTACGGGCACATAATGATCTACAAGCAGCACCACAAACAGTAGCATTAGATAATTAATTGAATAGGCAAAGGTACGCATCGGTAATTTTTTATTATCAGGAAAACGTAATAATTGCACCGCATAGTAGAGAAAACCTGCGCCAAGGCTAAGTGCGCCGACTAAATAGATTAAGCCACTCATGCCCACCAGGTAGGGCATCACCGTCACCAGTACCAGTAATATGGTATAAAGCAGAATTTGTATGCGGGTAAAATGACTACCATGCGTTACCGGCAGCATGGGGATGTTCACCTTGGCATATTCTTTTTTACGGTGGATTGCCAGTGCCCAGAAATGAGGCGGTGTCCAGATAAAAATAATCAAGAACAATAATAAAGCGCCAGGCTCTACAGAATTTGTGATTGCCGCCCAACCCAGTAACGGCGGAGCCGCACCAGCTGCACCGCCTATGGTGATGTTTTGCGGTGTGGCACGCTTTAAATAGAGTGTATAAAAAACCGCATAGCCAATCAGTGCCAGCAGGGTTAACACGGCTGTCAGTACATTTACACCAATAACCAAAATACCAATCCCGATTACGCCGAGTATAATGCCAAACAGCAAGGCTACCTGTGGGGAAATCCTGCCTTTAGGTAAAGGCCGCCTTTGGGTGCGCCCCATTTCATGGTCAATTTTCTGGTCAATCACATGGTTAAAGACAGCAGCCGAAGAAGAAGACAGCGCTATACCCAATGAAGCCAGTATCACTAAATGCCAGGGAGGTAGCCCTGGTGTTGCTAAAAACATGCCCACCACTGCGGTTAACATAATCAGGGATACTACCTTGATTTTGCACAGCGTAAGGAAGTCCGTAACAGTTGGGCTAAGCAAATCTAACCGTGGTTTTACTGAAGCATTCATGGTTCCTTCCTATCCCAGTCGGGAATATTTTAGTAATCTTGATAAATCCCTGATTATTTTTTTTGCATCGGGTTTCTCTTGAGCATAGACCATCATCAGGTTACCGAGCGGATCTATTAGATAGACTGGTATTTTTTCACGATATGGAAATTGTGCCAAAAAATCGTCTTCCTGCCCACCAACCTCAGTAGCAGGCGTAACTGAAGCATAGACCAGATCAGGATTATTATTGCGCGTTTGCTGAATAATCTTATTTAGTGTATCTGTTTTTGCGACAACCAGTGTCCGTACACGGCGCATTTGCTCATTCATCAATAACCTGACGCGTTTGATCAACAATAGCTTGTCCTGGCAAGACAGGTTACAGGAAGCAGGTGCGATGTAAAGCAGTGTCCACTTTTTTGCCAGTGTTTTTGTGCGCTCAGCTGGCTGCCCTGACTGCATAAGATTTACCGTTTTTAATGGAAATGCTGGCTCTATCAGGGTGCCATAATTGATACTCGCGCGCTTTAACCCCAAACGTTCCATATTGTAAAAAAACAGCGTACCCAAAAGAATAGGCGTTACAAATATAGCAAGCATAAACACTAACGATTTTTTACTGGAATTCATATTATCGTATCAACCCCGGCGAATCTGGTGATTTATGGTTATCACCGTCAGTAACAACAAGGCTGCAACCAGGTTATGCAAAACCGCAATATTCAGCGGCAAAGCAAAGACCACATTGGAAATACCCAGGCTAAGCTGGGCGAATAATAAAACGATTAAAACCATGCCGGAACGCTTTAGCCTGGATGACTTCACCAGGCGTAAGCCTAAAAACAATAAAAAAACAAACACGACCAGGGCGCCCATGCGATGCGTCATCTGAATGGCCGTGCGTGCAGCGGCATCCAGTACACCAAATTCATAATTCTTGCCCGGCTCATGTAAGAAATGAAAGCCTGCTGTAAAATCCATATTAGGCCACCAGGAACCCTGGCAGGCCGGAAAGTCTGTACCACATGCCAGTGCCGCGTAGTTTGAGCTTGTCCAACCACCCAAAAAGATTTGCCCAATGACCAATATCAGGCCTAATGTTGCCCAGAATTTTATACCAGGAATTATTTCTCCCATGCTTGCATCATGTCGTCTGCGCTGATTTAAATACAACCACCACAGTATCGACAGCGTCGTCAAACCGCCTAATAAATGTGCAGAAACAACGACCGGGCTTAATTTTAAGGTGACTGTCCACATCCCTAATAGTGCCTGAAAAATAACCACTAAAACAAGTACCAGAGGCAGAACAGGCGATTGTTTAACCCTCGTTTTTCCAAACAGGGCAATAAAAAATATCGCCAGGATAAGCAAACCCAGCGTTCCCGCGACATAGCGGTGAATCATTTCCTTCCATGCTTTGGCAGATTCCAGTGGACGCGTAAATTCAGCGTGATTGACCTTATCAGGCACCGTGACGTGGCCATAACAGCCTGGCCAGTCAGGACACCCCAGGCCCGCATCCGATAAACGGGTATAGGCTCCCAGGACGATCACAATAAGTGCAAGCAACACAGCAAAAGCAAGCAATTTTCCAAAAAATGTATCGTTATAGTTCGTTTCTTTCATACGGTTTTATTCAATAGATTATTATTCATGTTTAAAAATAGTTTCCAGTAGTCATAAAAACCCTGTGTTAACACATTACCTGAAAAACTAAAAAAGACCGACTAGATTATTTTTTTTTAAACCGGTATGCTACGCAATAATTCCACATAATTTGATATATATCAAAGTAATTATTGTCTAAATATTATAGGTCGCAGTTATTGTCACGTATTATTTTTATGAACAAAAGGAATTAATCTTGATTTGTACCTGAAGGTTTATGGTACAGCCGATGTAAACACTAAACATTAACATCTCGGAGGAGGATATATGTTGGGTAGGCTGGGAAACACATCGAATAACACATTCTTAAGCAAATTATTGACATGTTATCGTTCAGCAAAGGTCGTGGTATACCATTCAAAAAAACAATCCATCTCTAAACTGTACCCATTTATTTTTCTACCCCTTCTATTTATTTCCTCTTTCCTCCCATCCAGTGCCGCTTTTGCGGAATACGGTTACAATTTACCCGAGGGTGTAACACCCGTTAGCCGCAATATTTACGGCTTACACATGATCATTTTCTGGGTCTGCGTCGGTATCGCCATCCTGGTATTTGGCGCGATGATTTATTCCATGATCTTCCACCGTAAGTCACGCGGTGCCGTCGCATCCAATTTCCATGAAAGCACCGCTGTCGAGCTACTCTGGACACTGATTCCTCTTGCCATACTGATTGCCATTGCCGTACCTGCAACACGGGTATTAATTGACCTTGAAAACACTGACAAGGCTGACATGACGGTGAAAATTACCGGCTACCAGTGGAAATGGCAATACGAATACCTGGACGAAGGCGTAAGCTTTTTTAGCAACCTTGCAAAATCAAGCAGGGATGCAACCAAAGACAGCACCGCTCGAATTAAGCTGGCTCATTATTTGAAAGATGTTGATAAACCATTGGTACTTCCTATCAATAAAAAAATACGTTTCCTGATGACCTCCAACGATGTGATTCATTCTTGGTGGGTAAGAGACCTGGGCGTTAAACAAGATGCCAATCCCGGCTTTATCAACGATGCCTGGGCAACCATCGAAAAGCCTGGCATTTACCGTGGACAGTGTGCAGAGCTATGTGGCAAGGACCATGGCTTCATGCCAATTGTGGTTGAAGCAAAATCCGAGGCGGATTACAAAAGCTGGGTCAATAAGCAAAAGGAAATTCAAAAAGCTGCCGCTGCAGCAGGTGATAAAGAATGGAGCAAAGCAGACCTGATGGCACAGGGACAAAAGGTCTACAGTAAAACCTGTGCTTCTTGTCATGGTGTTACTGGTCAAGGTGTCCCTGGCGTCTTCCCTGCACTGGCAGGTAGCCCAATTGCAACCGGCGATATTAAAGGACACATGAATATCGTCATGAATGGTAAAGCGGGTACAGCGATGCAAGCGTTTAAACAGCAACTCAGTGATGCGGATATAGCTGCGGTGATCACCTATGAAAGAAATGCTTTTGGCAATAACAAAGGTGATTTAGTCCAACCATCCACGATCAAGTCTGCGCGATAGATAAAAGGAGAAAAAGATGTCTACAACAACAACCGATATTGAAAACGAAATAGCTGGTTTGGCAGGCACACTGGGTGGCCACGATACCCACCATGGCCCTGAAAAAGGCTTGTTACGCTGGGTAAAAACCACCAACCACAAAGATATTGGCACGCTTTATTTATGGTTTGCCTTCACCATGTTGTTAGTGGGAGGTGCCATGGCAATGGTGATTCGTGCCGAATTATTCCAACCGGGTTTGCAATTGGTCGAACCACAGTTTTTCAATCAAATGACGACGTTGCATGGCCTGATCATGGTGTTTGGCGCCATCATGCCCGCCTTTGTTGGCCTGGCTAACTGGCAAATACCGTTGATGATTGGTGCCAAAGACATGGCACTGCCACGCATGAACAACTGGAGTTTCTGGATTTTGCCGTTTGCAGGCTCGATGTTGCTTAGCACCTTGTTTATGAAAGGTGGCGGCCCTGCGTTTGGCTGGACTTTCTATGCACCACTGTCCACAACCTTTGCGCCACAAAGTACCGATTTCTTTATTTTCGCCATACACATGCTGGGTTTCTCCTCCATCATGGGCGCAATCAATGTGATTGCCACCATCATGAACATGCGCGCACCCGGCATGAAACTGATGGATATGCCGCTGTTTGTCTGGACCTGGCTGATCACCGCATTTCTGTTAATTGCCGCGATGCCGGTACTGGCAGGCGCAGTCACCATGATGCTCACCGACCGTAACTTTGGCACCAGCTTCTTTGATGCCGCAGGCGGTGGTGACCCGGTACTGTTCCAGCATATTTTCTGGTTTTTCGGGCATCCAGAAGTATATATCATGATTCTTCCCGCCTTCGGCGTAGTCTCGCAAATCATCCCGACCTTTGCCCGCAAGCCATTGTTTGGCTACAGCTCCATGGTGTATGCAACCGCCTCCATCGCACTACTCTCTTTTGCGGTTTGGGCGCATCACATGTTCTTAACCGGTATGCCCGTGGCAGGTCAAATGTATTTCATGTACGCCACCATTATGATTTCTGTGCCTACCGGCGTAAAAGTGTTTAACTGGGTAACCACCATGTGGCGCGGCTCATTGAGTTTTGAAACACCGATGCTGTGGGCAATTGCCTTTGTCATCCTGTTTACCATCGGTGGCTTCTCCGGCTTGATGCTGGGCATCGCACCGGCGGATATCCAGTACCATGACACCTACTTTGTGGTCGCACATTTCCATTATGTACTGGTCACTGGCGCACTATTTTCCATTATTGCAGCGGTATTTTACTGGCTACCGAAATGGTGTGGACGCATGTATAACCAGAAACTCGCCAAGATTCATTTCTGGTGGGCGGTTATTTCGGTCAATGTACTGTTCTTCCCGCAGCATTTCCTGGGACTGGCTGGCATGCCGCGCCGCATCCCTGATTACTCCTTGCAGTTTGCCGATTTCAACATGATCTCAAGTATCGGTGGCTTTGCCTTCGGTGCATCATTCCTGCTGCTGACCTATATTATTGTTGACTGTATCCGCAACGGAGAACCCGTCAAAAACCCAAGGGTATGGGAAAATGCCAAGGGTCTTGAGTGGACAATACCCACACCTGCTCCTTACCACACCTTTGACACGCCACCACCTAAAGAGTTGATCCTGGCTGAATCCAGCCACATCCACCATGTTAACGAACTGGCGGGAGCGACAAAATGATTACCAAGGAAGAAGCAAGGCATATGAGTGAGCAGGAATTACTGGATCGCCAACGCCAGGGAGCCAAAAAAACCGCAACCATTGTCGCCCTGGTCGCCTTTGGCATCTTTATGCTGACACTCTACCTAAACCTTAATCAATAACGGATAAATGAAAAGACCATAACGTGAAGCAAAACAAACAACAACCAACCGGGCAAACAATCAGCAAAGGCTTCTGGATAAAACTGGGGCTGGTGCCGGTTGGTATGTTTGCCTTTGCTTTTGCGCTGGTGCCATTGTATGACACGTTTTGTGACCTGACCGGGCTTAACGGCAGAAACAGTAATACCCAATATCAAGGTGAGCTAACAACAGATGCTTATAAAACCAGTGACGCTGCCATAGACGACAACCGGGTGGTTTCCATTAATTTCCTGTCCGCAACCAGCCCGGGATTTCCAATCAGGTTTTACCCAAAACAAAACGGTATAGATGTCGTTCCGGGAAAAATTTACACCATAAAATATATTGCAGAAAATCACACCGATAAAACCATTATTGGCCAGGCAATCCCCAGCTTTGCACCCGGAATCGCCGCCAAACACTTCAAAAAGTTACAGTGCTTTTGTTTTAACAACCAGGAATTCAAGGCACATCAAACAATGGAAATGACCGTGCGCTTTTTTATTGACCGCACACTGGATAAAAACGTCCATGACATCACGCTCTCATATAATTTTTTTACGGTAAAACAAACGCCCGAAAAGACACACAATAAACCATTAGCCAGCTTGCATTTATAGAACAAGCACCATTCATCAGGAGGAGTTCATGCAATCAAGAGAAGAGTATTTCGTACCCAGCGGGAGCTATTGGCCCATCCTCGGTTCAATTGGCATGGCGAGTATGCTTGGTGGTTTCGCCAGCTCACTGCATGGCAGCATGGCAGGCACCACTGCCATGGTTCTGGGTTTTGGCATTATCATCTTTATGGTGTTTGGCTGGCTCGGCCAGGTCGTCCATGAAAGCGAAACAGGCACCTATAATCTACAAGTCGATAAATCCTTCCGCATGGGTATGGGCTGGTTTATTTTCTCTGAAGTCATGTTCTTTGGCGCTTTTTTTGGTGCGCTATTTTATGTACGGCATTTTGCAGTGCCCTGGCTCGGCGGGGATGGCAACAACCAGTTCACCGGTGAAATCCTCTGGCCCCAGTTTAAAGCAGTATGGCCACTGATTAACATGCCTTTACCTGATAATTTCAGCATACCAAAAGGCATTATCGACGCCTGGCACATACCGGCTATCAATACCATGATTTTGCTGACCAGCGGCGCAACAATCACCTGGGCTCACTGGGCTCTGGTTACGGACAAACGTAATCAATTAATTGCCGGACTGGTCGCTACCATTATCCTGGGCATTACCTTTCTGGGCTTACAGGTTTATGAATATGCCGAAGCCTACAACCACCTTGATTTAAAATTAACATCCGGTATTTATGGCAGCACCTTCTTTATGCTCACCGGTTTTCATGGCCTGCATGTGACACTCGGCACCATCATGTTAATTGTGATTCTAATGCGAGCCATACGTGGCCATTTTAATAAAGACCGCCACTTTGGTTTTGAAGCGGTTGCCTGGTACTGGCATTTTGTTGATGTCGTCTGGTTAGGCCTCTTTATCACCGTCTACTGGTTATAACCATTATCCCATGAAATACCTTATTGCCCTGTTTTTTATCATCATCCTCTATAGTTTAGGCTCTGCACTTTACTATATGATGAAAGATGGTGATGGCTCAAAACGCATGGTCAAAGCACTGACCATGCGCGTAGTGTTTTCGATTGCATTATTTTTGTTTGTGATTTTTGCATTCTGGATGGGCTGGATAAAACCAACCGGCGTCAATTAACCCGCAATATGAAATTTGGCAATGATTATCATTTTTCACCTTCCCTTACCCCAACCCTACTGATGCTCATCATTTTTCCACTCTTCATAGCACTGGGCATATGGCAACTCAACCGCGCTGATGAAAAACGCCACATTGACCAGGGCATCCGCGCCGCAGAAAAAATGGTGGCACTCAATCTGAATACAATACATAAAACCGGTTTAAGCAAGCAGGTTTATCGGAAAGCATCGCTATCAGGCCAGTATGACGTGCAACATCAATTGTTACTGGATAACCGCACCCACCAGGGAAAACCCGGCTACCAGGTCCTCACCCCCTTATTGCTGTCTGGTCAGAATAAACCCAGTGCCGTATTGGTAAACCGGGGCTGGATACCCTACTCCGGTACACGCGACAACATACCCGATATAACAGTTGGTGCCCAAACAAGAACAGTGGCCGGCATCATCAAAAAACCCGCAAAATCAATCCTGCTGCAAACAGACCACAATGGCATTACCACAGATCAACACTATCCACGTTTGATTCAAGCCATTGCACTCAATGAACTGGCAACACAGCTTCAATATACACTGTTACCCATCATCATTGAGCTGGATAAAAACGACAAAGATGGCTATGTCCGGGATTGGCAACCTTATTATGGCAGCGTAGATAAACATAATGCCTACGCACTGCAATGGTTTGCCATGGCAATCATTTTGCTATTTTTATACATAAAACTGAATACCAAAAAACGGTAAAAACCACATGCACATTAGGAGGAAACATGTCAGCTATACATGAAAAACTACCCAAACTTTTCTGGGTGCAACTGTTACTGGTTGCCATCGTCGCCGCACTCTATCTTTATTATCATTTTACCAGTTCAGACAAAAAACATGCTGAAGCAGCGACAGAAGCCAACCCCAAAGCAGTCGCAGCAGCAAAACACCTAAAACCCGTTGGCAAAGTTGCGCTTACCAGCAGCACAGCGAAAAGCACTAACAAGGCACGCTCCGGTAAAAAAGTCTATGATAGTGCCTGCTTCGCCTGCCATAGCAGTGGCGTAGCCAATGCACCCAAACCCGACGATAAAGCAGCCTGGGAACCGCGCATTACCCAGGGGCTTGACGTATTGATCAAAACAGCGATCAACGGCAAAGGCGCCATGCCACCGCGTGGTGGTAATCCGTCCATTAGTGATGAAGAAATCAAAAATGCAATCCTCTACATGACAACACAGGCAGGCTTTCATTTAGCTTCTGCACCAACAGAAAAAGGCGCCAGCACAGGCGATTCCACATCAAGCACTGATAACACACACAACACAGACACAAAACCCGTCAAGGTATCCCAGCAGGATACCCAAAACACCCAGACAGCATCCGTTGCGTCAACCACACTGGTTGAACCCCCGCAACCTGCCGCAGCCCCCATCCCACCCACACCACCATCACCCCCAACCGAAGCCGAAGCAGCAACCACACGACCAGAACCCGTGATGGAAAAAGTAGCAGAAGCCTCTACCGCAGCCACGCCAGCGGCTAGTAACGAAGCAACACTAAAACTCGGTGAAAAAACCTATAAAAAAACCTGTTTCGCCTGCCACGCAACCGGCGTAGCGAATGCCCCAAAACTTGAAGACAAAGCCAACTGGGCACCCCGCATCGCCAGCGGCAAAGAAACACTCTACCACTCTGCCCTGAATGGCAAAGGCGTGATGCCCCCCAAAGGCGGCAATATGGGACTTGCAGATGATGTAGTCAAAGCAGCCGTTGATTATATGGTTAACCAGGCACAATAGAATTTACTGCAAAGTAGCCTTGTCACAATTATAAAAACAGCTTAAACTCTCGCCTCCTTCGCAACACCCTACATGGAGAAGTGTCCGAGTGGCCGATGGAGCACGCTTGGAAAGCGTGTGTACGTTTATCCGTACCGAGGGTTCGAATCCCTCCTTCTCCGCCATACACAAAAAAAAGCCCGCTGTTTTTTAGCGGGCTTTTTTTTGTGTATTCCGAACCAAGGGATAAGTTCTCTAACGGTTCGAGCCGAGCGCAGCGAGACCAGCGACCGCAGGG
>CAZPEE010000037.1:0-13681 GCA_964585525.1 uncultured Cocleimonas sp. | reverse complement strand
GATTTAGGTTTAGGAGAAATACAATGGCTGTTTCTAAAGATGATATTCTAGAAGCGATTTCAAATATGAGTGTAATGGAGGTCGTAGAACTGATCTCTGATATGGAAGAGAAATTTGGTGTGTCTGCTGCTGCGGCAGTTGCTGCTGCACCTGCTGCCGGCGGCGATGCTGGTGGCGATGCTGCTGCTGAAAAGACTGAGTTTGATGTGGTTATGACAAGCTTTGGCGAGAACAAGATAGCGGTTATTAAAGCGGTTCGTGGCATCACAGGCCTTGGTTTGAAAGAAGCAAAAGACATGGTGGAAGGTGTGCCTGCAACTGTTAAAGAAGGTGCATCCAAGGATGATGCCGAAGATACCAAGAAGCAACTTGAAGAAGCTGGTGCTTCTGTCGAATTGAAATAAACTTCAATTCTTGGGGTGTTCTATCCTGATAAGGATTTATGGCACTTCAAAACAATAGGCTGACAGCGTGATTCGCTGTCGGCCTTTTGTCGCTTAAATTGACTGCTTGCAATTGTTGAGGTGTGTCTAATTTAATGCAAACCCCGTTTCATGAGTTTTTGTGTGTTCTTGTTTGAGGAAAAACAGAGACTCTTGTGCAGGCCAGGTAACCTAATCTTGGTACTGGCCTGTCTACAATTAGTTTGAAGAGGAAATACGATGGCTCTGTCTTTCACTGAGAAAAAACGTATCCGTAAGGATTTTGGTAAACGTCCAAAAGTACTGGATATTCCTTATCTTCTGGCAATCCAGCTAAGCTCTTATCGTCAATATCTGCAGCCGGATGTACCTGTTGAAGAGCGCAAAGATGTTGGCTTGCATAGCGCCTTTAATTCCGTGTTTCCTATTGTAAGCTATTCTGGCTATGTGATGCTGGAATATGTCGATTACAAGATTGCAGAAGTTGTTTTTGATGAGCGTGAATGTCAACAGCGTGGACTGACCTATGCGGCTTCTTTGCGTGCTACCTTACGTTTAGTGATTTACGATAAAGATGCACCTAAAAAGACTAAAGTTGTCAAAGATATAAAAGAACAGGATGTTTATCTTGGTGAAATGCCTTTAATGACCCAGAAGGGTACATTTATTATTAATGGTACGGAACGCGTTATTGTTTCCCAGTTGCATCGTTCGCCGGGTGTGTTTTTCGATCATGACAAAGGAAAGACCAATACTGCGCGCAAGCTTTTACATAATGCACGGGTTATTCCTTACCGTGGTTCCTGGTTGGATTTCGAGTTTGATCCTAAAGATTCTGTGTTTGTGCGTATTGATCGTCGCAGGAAATTACCTGCAACGATTTTGCTGCGTGCACTTGGTATGGATACAGAAGAAATCCTTGATGTGTTTTTTGATCGTATCAATATTACATTGCAGAAAACAAAAATTCAGATGCAGCTTGACCCCAAGCGCTTGCGTGGCGAATTAGCAGCGTTTGATATTGAAATTGATGGCGAAAAAATTGTTGCAACCGGCCGCCGTATTACGGCAAAACATATCCGTTTGCTGGAAAAGGCTAACATCAAAAAGCTCGAAGTTCCTGAAGAATACATGCTTGGCAAAATGCTTGCGCATAATATTGTGGATAAAGAAACAGGTGAGTTTCTGGTTGAGGCAAATACCGAAATTACCGAAGAGCTGCTTGAGTTGTTACGTGAAAATGACATCAAGAAATTCTCTGTGATTTACAGTAATGACCTGGATAAAGGTCCCTTTATATCAAATACGCTGAAGGTAGATGCAACGCGTACACCGTTGGAAGCGCAGATCGAAATCTATCGTATGATGCGCCCTGGTGAGCCACCTACAAAAGACGCGGCAGAAAACTTGTTCCATAACCTGTTCTTCAGTGCTGATCGTTATGATTTGTCTGCAGTGGGACGTATGAAATTTAACCGCCGCCTGGAGTATCCCATTGAAACAGGGCCTGAAATCCTGTTTGACTTGAAATATCTATCAGGCCGTTCCGATGCGGCTTCCAAAGAGATGGTTGAACAGTATGGTGCCCAGTATGAGGCGCTGAAAAAGGAAGGCAAGACAGCTTCTGATATCGTCAATGCCTTGAAAACCTTGATTGATATTCGTGATGGCCATGGTGTCATTGATGATATTGACCATTTGGGTAACCGGCGTGTCCGAAGTGTTGGTGAAATGGCAGAAAATGCTTTCCGGATTGGTCTGGTGCGTGTTGAGCGTGCGGTTAAAGAGCGCTTAACGGTGGCAGAAAGTGAAGGCTTGATGCCTCAGGATATGGTCAATGCCAAGCCCGTGTCGGCGGCTGTAAAAGAATTCTTTGGTTCAAGCCAGTTGTCTCAGTTCATGGATCAAAATAATCCATTGTCTGAGGTAACGCATAAGCGTCGTATTTCGGCGCTGGGTCCTGGTGGTTTGACGCGGGAGCGTGCTGGTTTTGAGGTGCGCGACGTACACCCAACCCATTATGGACGTGTCTGTCCTATTGAAACACCCGAGGGGCCAAACATTGGTTTGATCAACTCACTGGCTGTTTTTGCAAAAACGAATGATTATGGTTTCCTGGAAACGCCTTACCGTAAGGTTGAAAATGGTAAAGCGTTGGGTGATATTGAGTATTTGTCAGCGATTGAAGAGTCACGTTTTGTGATTGCCCAGGGTAACGCAGTTCTGGATAAAGATGGCAAGTTTACACACGATATGGTTTCCTGTCGTTTCCAGAATGAGTTTATGTTATCCAGGCCTGAAGATATCCAGTACATGGATGTCTCGCCAAAGCAGATCGTATCCGTTGCGGCTTCATTGATTCCTTTCCTTGAACATGATGATGCGAACCGCGCCTTGATGGGTTCCAACATGCAACGTCAGGCTGTGCCATGTTTGAAAGCACAGGCACCGGTCTGTGGTACAGGTATGGAGCGTGTTGTGGCGGTCGATTCAGGCGCCACAGTTGTTGCAGAACGGGGTGGTGTGATAGATGCCGTTGAGGCCGGCCGTATTGTTATTCGTGTAAACGATGATGAGGCGCAGGAAGGTGGTGTTGATATTTATAACCTGATCAAATATACCCGTTCAAACCAGAATACCTGCGTTAACCAGAAGCCTATTGTAAAGCTGGGTGATAAAGTAGAACGCGGCGATGTACTGGCAGATGGTTCATCAACTGATTTGGGTGAGCTGGCATTAGGTCAAAATATCAAAATTGCATTTATGCCCTGGAATGGTTACAACTTTGAGGATTCCATCCTGGTTTCAGAGCGTGTCGTTGAAGAAGACCGTTTTACGTCAATACATATTGAAGAAATAAGCTGTCTGGCGCGTGATACCAAATTAGGTCCTGAAGAAATCACGGCGGATATTCCAAATGTGAGTGAGCATCTGTTATCCAAGCTGGATGAGTCTGGTATTGTGCATGTGGGTGCGGAAGTTAAGCCGGGTGATATTCTGGTCGGTAAGGTTACGCCAAAAGGCGAAACACAACTTACCCCGGAGGAAAAATTACTACGTGCCATTTTTGGTGAAAAAGCATCCGATGTAAAAGATACTTCTTCTCGTGTTAAGTCCAGCATGTTTGGAACGGTTATCGACGTTCGTGTGTTTACCCGTGAAGGGGTAGAGAAAGATGCACGTGCTATCGCGCTTGAAGATGAAGCTTTGCAAAAGGTCAGGAATGATTTGCGTGATGAGCTGCGTGTGTTTGAGGAAGATGTTTTCTCGCGTGTTGAAAAGTTAGTGTTAAATAAAGTAGCTGACGGTGGGCCAAACGGAATAAAAGCCGGCAGTAAAGTAACTAAAGCCTACCTTGCGGATATTGATCGCAAAGACTGGTTTGAGTTGCGCCTTCATAACGAATCTGCGGATAAGCAATTAAAAAACCTTGCTAACCTGCTGGTCGAAAAGAAGAAAAGCTACGAAGAACGCTTACAAAAACAACGCGATAAAATCACTGCAGGTGATGATCTTGCGCCGGGTGTATTAAAAGTCGTTAAAGTGTATGTGGCGGTTCGTCGTCGTATGCAACCAGGTGATAAAATGGCGGGTCGCCACGGAAACAAGGGTGTGGTTTCACGCATAGTTCCGGTTGAAGACATGCCGCATGACGAGCATGGTGTGCCAGTTGATATTTGTTTGAATCCGCTGGGTGTGCCGTCCCGGATGAATGTTGGCCAGGTACTTGAAATGCATCTTGGCTGGGCGGCTAAAGGCCTGGGTGAGAAAATCGGTCGCATGATTGATGCAAAGGCCAAAGTCGATGAGCTACGTAAATTCTTAACAGAAATTTACAGCACGGATGGAAGTCCCGAGCAGGGTGATATCAGTGAAATGACTGACGAAGAAATCATCGAAATGGCGGGTAATTTACGTCACGGTGTGCCGATGGCAACACAGGTATTTGATGGCGCGGCCGAGACTGAAATCAAAAATATGTTAAAACTGGCTGATTTGCCTGAAACGGGTCAAACCACCTTGTATGATGGTCGTACAGGTGAGCCGTTTGAACGTCCGATTACCGTTGGTTATATGCATATGCTTAAATTGAACCATCTGGTGGATGATAAAATGCATGCACGTTCAACCGGGCCTTACTCGCTGGTTACGCAGCAACCATTGGGTGGTAAAGCAATGTTTGGTGGTCAGCGTTTCGGTGAGATGGAAGTCTGGGCGCTGGAGGCGTACGGTGCGGCCTACACGCTTCAGGAAATGCTTACGGTTAAATCGGATGATGTCCAGGGCCGTAACCGCATGTACAAAAACATTGTCGATGGCAATTTGCACATGGAGGCTGGTATGCCAGAATCCTTCAATGTGTTGATGAAAGAAATTCGCTCTCTTGGGCTTCATATTGAACTTGAGAAAGACAACAAATAGGTGATCTTATGATGAATAAAGGAATGGGGGATTTGCTGAATATTTTTAAACAGCAAACCGACACAGAAGAATTTGATGCGATTCGCATTGGTTTGGCGTCACCTGAAGTTATCCGTTCGTGGTCTTTCGGTGAAGTCAAAAAGCCCGAAACAATCAACTACCGCACCTTCAAGCCGGAACGTGATGGCTTGTTCTGTGCCAAGATTTTTGGCCCGGTTAAAGATTATGAGTGTCTTTGTGGAAAATATAAGCGCCTCAAGCATCGCGGTGTAGTCTGCGAGAAGTGTGGTGTTGAAGTGACCAATACCAAGGTTCGCCGTGACCGTATGGGTCATATTGACCTCGCCTGTCCGGTAGCGCATATCTGGTTTTTAAAATCATTGCCATCGCGTATTGGTTTGTTCCTGGATATGACTTTGCGTGATATTGAGCGTGTTCTCTATTTTGAAGCGTTTGTGGTGATTGAGCCTGGTATGACGACGCTCGAGAGAGGTCAGTTACTCAGTGATGAGACTTACCTTGAGGCGATCGAAGAATTTGGTGACGAATTTGATGCTGAAATGGGCGCAGAGGCTGTGCTTAAAATGCTTGGTTCAGTGGATTTAAAAGAAGCACTGGAAGGTTTGCATGAAGAAGCGGCTGGCACAAAGTCTGAGACAAAATTAAAGCGTATCCGTAAACGCATGAAGTTGATGGAGTCTTTCATTGAGTCTGGTAATAAGCCTGACTGGATGATTCTGTCTGTGCTTCCCGTGTTACCGCCTGATTTACGTCCGTTGGTGCCATTGGATGGTGGTCGTTTTGCGACCTCTGATTTGAATGATCTATATCGCCGCGTGATTAACCGTAACAACCGTCTGCGTCGCCTGCTTGACTTAAACGCACCAGATATTATTGTGCGTAACGAAAAACGTATGCTTCAGGAATCTGTTGATGCGTTGCTGGACAATGGTCGTCGCGGACGTGCCATTACCGGATCTAACCGTCGCCAGTTAAAATCACTGGCAGATATGATCAAGGGTAAGCAGGGTCGTTTCCGCCAAAACCTGTTGGGTAAGCGTGTCGATTATTCAGGCCGCTCTGTTATCGTGGTGGGCCCTGCATTGAGACTGCACCAGTGTGGTCTGCCGAAGAAAATGGCGCTGGAATTATTCAAGCCGTTTATTTTCGGTAAATTACAACGCCGTGGTCTAGCGACTACAATCAAGGCTGCAAAAAAATTAGTTGAGCGAGAATCTCCTGAAGTTTGGGATATTCTTGCCGAGATAATCCATCAGCATCCGATTATGCTTAACCGTGCGCCAACGCTGCATCGTTTGGGTATTCAGGCGTTTGAGCCTGTATTGATCGAAGGCAAGGCGATTCAATTGCATCCGCTGGTTTGTTCCGCGTTTAACGCCGACTTTGATGGTGACCAGATGGCGGTGCATGTACCGCTTTCTATCGAAGCACAAACAGAAGCGCGTGTTTTAATGATGGCGACCAACAATGTGTTGTCGCCCGCCAATGGTGAGCCGATCATTGTGCCATCCCAGGATATTGTACTGGGTTTGTATTACATGTCGCGGGAAAGTATCAATGCTAAAGGCGAGGGTATGGTATTTTCAGATGTGGATGAGGCCAAACGTGCCTATGAGACGGGTCTGGCATCGCTACATGCTAAAGTAAAAGTGCGTATCTCGGATAGTATACTTGATGAGAATGGTGTGCTGGAAAAGCGTACCCGCTTGATAGATACTACGGTCGGTCGCGCTATTTTATCAACCGTGTTACCAGAAGGTATGGCGTTTGAAAATATCAACTGTGTGATGAAAAAGAAAGCGATTTCTAACCTGATCAACGAGGGTTATCGTTCTGTAGGATTGAAAGATACCGTTATCCTGGCTGACCAATTGATGTATACCGGTTATAAATATGCGACCCGTGCAGGTGTTTCTTTCTGTGCTGACGATATGAAGATTCCGCAAGAGAAGGCGGAAATTCTTAAACGCGCATCGGGTGATGTAAAAGAAATCGAAAATCAATATGCCTCGGGTCTGGTTACCCAGGGTGAGCGCTATAATAAGGTTGTTGATATTTGGGCGCGTACCAACGAACAGGTTGCCAAGGCGATGATGGATGGCATGGGCAAGGAAGATGTTGTCGATGCGGAGGGTAAAACTGTATCGCAAGAATCATTCAACTCAATTTATATGATGGCCGATTCGGGTGCTCGTGGTTCGGCAGCGCAGATCAGGCAGCTTGCGGGTATGCGTGGTTTGATGGCGAAGCCGGATGGCTCCATCATCGAAATCCCGATTACCTCAAACTTCCGTGAAGGTTTGAATGTGTCGCAATACTTTATTTCGACACACGGTGCACGTAAAGGTTTGGCTGATACGGCATTAAAAACGGCTAACTCAGGATATTTGACGCGCCGCTTGGTTGATGTCTCCCAGGATATGGTTATTACTTTTGACGATTGTGGGACAGATAAAGGTTTGACCATGAAACCTATCATCGAAGGTGGTGATGTTGTTGAGCCACTGGGTGAACGTGTCTTGGGGCGTGTAACAGCGACAGATGTTAAAGATCATACAGGCAAAGTTGTTATTCCTGCCAAAACATTGATGGATGAAGAATGGGTTGCCAAACTTGAATCCATGGGTGTTGATGAGATGGTTGTGCGTTCGGCCATTACCTGTGAAGCAGAATACGGTGTGTGTAAATACTGTTATGGTCGTGACCTGGGTCGAGGGAACCTGGTAAGTATAGGTGAAGCTGTCGGGGTTGTTGCAGCACAATCAATCGGCGAGCCTGGAACACAGTTGACCATGCGGACTTTCCATATTGGTGGTGCGGCAAGTCGATCTGCTGCTGATAATAATATTGTGGTTAAAACCTCTGGTACGGTTCGTTTGACTAATGTTAAAACTGTTGTCAACAGGGAAGGAAACCTCGTTGCAGTGTCACGTTCAGGTGAAATCGGTGTGATTGACGACCAGGGTCGTGAGCGAGAGCGTTACAAGCTGCCTTATGGTGCGGTTATCAGTATTAAAGATGCAGAGAAAGTTGAACAGGGGCAAGAAGTTGCTACCTGGGATCCGCATACCCATCCGATAGTAACGGAAGTTGCAGGTATCGTTGACTTTGTTGACTTTGTTGATGGTTCTACCATCAATACACATATTGATGAGGTAACCGGTTTAAGTTCTACCGTGGTGACTGACCCTGCGGCACGTGGTGCTGGTGCTAAAGACCTGAACCCCATGATTCGGCTGCTGGATGACAAGGGTGATACGTTATTCTTTGAAAATACTGAAATCCCGGTTCAATATCCTTTGGCAGGTGGTGCTGTAGTTGGTTTAACCAATGGCGCTAAAGTTGAAGTGGGTGATGTACTGGCTCGTTTGACCCAGGAATCTTCCAAGACACGTGATATTACCGGTGGTCTACCTCGTGTTGCAGATATGTTTGAGGCGAGAAAGCCGAAACAGCCTGCGATACTGGCTGAAATATCGGGTACATTCTCATGGGGACGTGAAACCAAAGGTAAAAAACGTTTGGTTATTACGCCAGAGAAGGGCGAGCACTATGAAGTATTGATCCCCAAGTGGCGTAACCTTGACGTGTTTGAAGGTGAAAAAGTAGAGAAAGGCGAGATGATTGCCGATGGCGAGCCAAGTCCGCATGATATTTTGCGCCTGCTTGGGCCTGCGGCACTGGCTGAACATTTGGTCAAAGAGATCCAGGAAGTGTATCGCTTGCAGGGTGTAAAGATTAACGATAAACATATTGAGATCATTGCACGCCAGATGATGCGTAAGGTGCATATTACCGATGGGGGTGATAGTCCCTTCCTTAAAGGTGAAATGCTGGATCACTGGTTTGTTGAAGAGCAAAACGAGAAACTTAAAGCAGAAGGTAAATTGCCCGCCAAGTACTATCGTATGCTGTTAGGTATTACCAAGGCATCCCTGGTGACCGATTCCTTTATTTCGGCGGCATCGTTCCAGGAAACGACCCGTGTGTTAACTGAAGCGGCAGTGACGGGTGCGCGTGATGATCTGCGTGGTTTAAAAGAAAATGTTATCGTGGGTCGCCTGGTTCCTGCAGGTACGGGGCTTAAGCATCACATGGAGCGCCGTAAAAAGCGTGAAGCAGTGATGATGGATAAGCTGGCCGCACTTTCGACAGAATCTGATAAACAGGAAGAAGAAGCACCTGTGGATGTGGCAGATAGTGCTGCGTTTGAGGGTGCTGATTCTGGCGCTGAAACCCCGCAGGCAGACTCTTAAGGCTTTGGCTTTAGGTATTGTCTTGTTAGAAAAGTCCTTGCTTGCAAGGGCTTTTCTGTTTATTTGGTTTAATTTAAAAGTGTAGAAAGTCAAAATCTACCTTGACACTCTGTGTTCTGGGTAATAGAATTTCGCGCCTTTACGGATCGGACACAATTGCCTGTTTGTTTATGGGCTTTTAGTGGTGTGTTACTTGTTGCCAGGTTTGGCATGGGTCGCATCATAAAATTTGGAGAGTTTTTAAAAACATGTCAACCATAAATCAGCTGGTGCGCAAGCCCCGCAAAAGAAAGATAGAAAAGACCAATGTCCCAGCATTGGAAGCTTGTCCACAGCGTCGTGGCGTATGTACGCGCGTATATACAACTACGCCCAAAAAACCTAACTCGGCAATGCGTAAAGTTGCACGTGTACGTTTAACCAATGGTTTTGAAGTGAGTAGTTATATCGGTGGTGAGGGTCATAATCTGCAGGAACACTCGGTGGTATTAATCCGCGGTGGTCGTGTAAAGGACTTGCCTGGTGTGCGTTATCACGTGGTACGAGGTTCACTGGATTTGCAAGGTGTTCCTGAGCGTAGGCAAGGCCGTTCCAAATATGGTGCCAAACGACCTAAGTCTTAATTGGTTAAAATCCTGAAATTTTAAGCGGCACATATATTGTGTGTTGTTATGTTGAATAATAGTAAACAGAGTAGTTATTATGCCTAGAAGAAGAGAAGTCCCGAAACGTATTATCCTTCCTGATCCTAAATTTGGAAGTGAGCTTTTGGCGAAATTTATCAATACCATAATGAAAGATGGTAAAAAGTCGATTGCTGAAAAAGTGGTTTACGTTGCGTTGGATGAAATTGCTTCTAAGAAAGGCAATGATGGCATGGAAGTGCTTGATAGTGCGCTTGAAAATGTACGTCCTTCGGTTGAGGTTAAGTCCCGGCGTGTTGGTGGTGCCACTTATCAGGTTCCGGTAGAGGTGCGTGCATCACGTCAAAATGCATTGGCAATGCGCTGGTTGGTTGATGCAGCGCGTAAGCGTGGTGAAAAATCAATGGCACTTAAGCTGGCAGGTGAGTTAATGGATGCCGCTGAGAAGCGTGGTTCTGCGGTTAAAAAACGTGAAGATACGCATAAAATGGCAGAAGCGAACAAGGCGTTTGCTCACTTCCGCTGGTAATTTTCTCGTTATTGTTTGATTAGGTAAAACACGGGACGTGTTTTTATAAGGTAGATTAAAGTGGCTCGTACAACTTCCCTGGATCGTTATCGCAATATTGGAATAATGGCGCATATCGATGCTGGTAAAACGACCACAACCGAAAGGGTTTTATTTTATACCGGCGTGTCTCATAAGATTGGTGAGGTTCATGACGGTGCCGCCACCATGGACTGGATGGAGCAGGAGCAGGAAAGGGGGATTACCATAACCTCGGCTGCGACGACCTGTTTCTGGAAAGGTATGAGTCAGCAGTTTGATGAGCACCGTGTCAATATTATTGATACTCCTGGCCATGTCGATTTCACCATAGAAGTGGAGCGTTCCCTGCGTGTTTTAGATGGTGCTGTGGCGGTGTTTTGTGCAGTGGGTGGTGTAGAGCCACAGTCTGAGACGGTATGGCGCCAGGCGGATAAATATCAAGTCCCGCGATTGGCATTCATTAATAAGATGGATCGTATCGGAGCGGATTTTTTGCGTGTGGTAGGGCAAATACGTGAACGTTTGGGTGCCAATCCAGTACCCTTGCAGATTGCCGTTGGTGCAGAAGAAGATTTTAAAGGTGTGATTGATCTGGTGCGTATGCAGTCGATCAACTGGAATGAAAGCGATATGGGTGTCACTTACATCCTCGAAGATATTCCGGCTGAATTGCAATCCGAAGCAGAAAAATGGCGTGAAAATTTAGTCGAAGCTGCGGCCGAAGCAAATGAAGCCTTAATGGATGCTTATCTTGAGAAGGGTGATCTAACTGAAGATCAGATTCATCAAGGGATACGTATTAGAACACTGGCGGGTGAGATTGTGCCAGCAATGTGTGGTTCGGCCTTTAAGAACAAAGGTGTTCAGGCAATGCTGGATGCGGTAGTGCATTATTTGCCGTCTCCATTGGATGTTCCTGCAATCAGTGGTGTTGATGAAAGCGGCGAAGAGTCAGGTGAGGAGCGTAAGGCTTCTGATGATGAGCCTTTCTCTGCGCTGGCATTTAAAATCGCTACCGACCCTTTTGTGGGTACGCTGACATTTTTTCGGGTTTACTCGGGAATCTTAAAAACGGGTGAAATGGTGTTTAACCCGGTAAAAGGCAAACGGGAAAGAATAGGGCGTATCTTGCAGATGCATTCTAATTCGCGCGAAGAAATTAAAGAAGTTTACGCTGGTGATATTGCGGCGGCGGTAGGCTTAAAAGATGTAACCACGGGTGATACCTTGTGTGATAAGTCACACCCTGTCACCCTGGAGCGGATGGATTTTCCGGAGCCGGTTATTTCGGTTGCGGTAGAGCCAAAGACCACGGTTGACCAGGAAAAAATGGCGGTCGCTTTATCCCGGCTTGCACAGGAAGACCCATCTTTCAAGGTGCGTACGGATGAAGATACAGGTCAGACGATTATATCGGGAATGGGTGAATTGCACCTTGATATTATTGTTGACCGGATGAAGCGCGAGTTTGATGTAGAAGCTAATATCGGTAATCCGCAGGTTTCTTATCGTGAGTGTATTCGCAAATCGGTTGAGGCGGAAGGCAAGTTTATTCGCCAGTCCGGTGGCAAAGGCCAGTATGGCCATGTGAAAATTAAGCTGGAACCGTTGCCCGAAGGTTCTGGCTACGAATTTGAAGATGCCATTGTGGGTGGTGCGGTTCCAAAAGAATTTATACCGGCTGCCATCAAAGGCATGGAAGAGCAGCTGCAAAATGGTGTTATCGCAGGTTCGCCTGTTGTTGATGTCAAGGCAACTTTGTATGATGGTTCTTTTCACGATGTAGATTCCAGTGAAATGTCATTCAAGGTAGCGGGATCTCTGGCAATAAGGGAAGCGGTACTGGATGCTGATCCAACCATGCTTGAGCCGGTAATGAAGGTTGAAGTGGTGACACCAGAAGAAAATATGGGTGATGTCATGGGTGACTTAACGCGTCGTCGTGGTGTTGTTCAGGGTATGGATGAGGCTCCTTCGGGAAAAATCATTCGTGCGGAAGTTCCATTGTCAGAAATGTTTGGTTATGCGACTGCGTTGCGATCAGCAACTCAAGGCAGGGCCAGTTATTCGATGGAATTTGCGAAGTATGCAGAAGTGCCGCAAGTGGTGCATGATGCGATGATTAATGAACGCTTTGGTTAAATATTTAATTAAGCGTAAATAGAGAAAGGTGAATAACCATGTCCAAAGAAAAATTTGAACGTAATAAACCCCACGTCAACGTGGGCACAATTGGTCACGTAGACCATGGAAAGACCACACTCACAGCTGCGCTAACGAAAGTCATGGCGGAGAAGATGGGTGGTGAAGTCAAGGCATTTGATGAGATTGATAATGCGCCGGAAGAAAAAGCACGTGGTATCACGATTGCGACGTCGCATGTGGAATATGAATCAGACACGCGCCACTACGCACACGTAGACTGTCCTGGCCATGCCGATTATGTTAAAAACATGATCACTGGTGCGGCGCAAATGGATGGTGCGATACTGGTGGTATCAGCCGCAGATGGCCCCATGCCACAAACGCGTGAGCATATCCTGCTTTCACGCCAGGTGGGTGTTCCATACATCGTTGTGTTCCTTAACAAGGCAGACATGGTTGATGATGAGGAATTACTTGAGCTGGTTGAAATGGAAGTGCGTGAGCTTCTGGATCAATATGAATTTCCGGGTGACGATACACCCATCATCACGGGTTCAGCCCTTAAGGCACTGGAAGGTGATGAAAAGTACGTAGAAAAAATTGTGGAACTGGTTTCCGCGCTGGATTCATACATTCCAGAGCCAGAGCGTGCGGTTGATGGTGATTTTCTGATGCCGGTTGAGGATGTGTTCTCTATTTCGGGACGAGGTACGGTGGTTACGGGTCGTGTCGAGCGCGGTATCATACACGTTGGTGATGAGATTGAAATCGTGGGCATCAAAGATACGATAACAACAACCTGTACCGGTGTTGAAATGTTCCGTAAATTACTGGACGAAGGGCAGGCGGGTGACAACGTGGGTGTGCTACTGCGTGGCACCAAGCGTGAAGAGGTTGAACGTGGCCAGGTGTTGTGTAAGCCAGGGTCAATCACGCCACACACAAAATTTGAAGCAGAAGTCTATGTGCTTTCAAAAGATGAGGGTGGTCGTCATACACCATTCTTCAACGGCTACCGTCCGCAGTTCTATTTCAGGACAACCGATGTAACAGGCGCCTGTGACCTTCCGGAAGGAACGGAAATGGTGATGCCGGGTGATAACGTCAAGATGACCGTTACACTGATCAACCCGATAGCGATGGAAGACGGTTTGCGTTTTGCGATTCGTGAAGGTGGGCGCACAGTAGGTGCGGGCGTTGTTGCCAAGATTATCGAATAAT
>CAZPEE010000036.1:4381-13898 GCA_964585525.1 uncultured Cocleimonas sp. | reverse complement strand
TTTTCTATATTTCTATCCCTGGTGGCTTTTGCGTGTGAGAATATCTCGGTAAGTCCGTCAGAATTATTATCTTCTATCATTGCTGACAAGTCTGCCAGGTCTTGCTGGTAATCATTGAGTGCTGCCAAAATCGCCTCTTTGTTTTCCAGACAGATATCACGCCACATGACGGGGTCACTGGATGCGATGCGCGAGAAACTTTTAAATCCGCCTGCGGCAAAATCAAACACTGCATCACCATATTCTGATTTTGACAATGTATTGACCAGAGAATAGGCCAGGATATGTGGCAGGTGGCTGGTGGCTGCCAGCACATCATCGTGCTGTTTGACATCGAGCAATTCAACCCTTGCGCCGGCTTTTTGCCACATCGTTTTAACCGCATCAATAGCCTCTGGGCTGGTTTCAGGTGTCGGTGTCAAAACGACTTTGTGGTCAACATATAAATCATCAATCGCTGCTTCCACGCTGCTTTTTTCGCGCCCTGCAACGGGGTGACCGGCAACAAAATTCGCAGGTAACTTACCACCAAAGGCTGCTTGCGCCGCACGTAGTACACTTCCCTTGGCACTGCCTGCATCGGTAATAACGGTATCTTCTTCAATATGTTCAACAATACTTTCCAGTACCGGCTGAATAGCACGCATCGGTACAGCCAAAAAAATCATATCTGCACCTTTTACCGCTTCAGCAGGGTCAAGCGTATAGCTATCAATGACAGCCAAATCGACGGCACGTTGCAAATGCTCGGCACTGCGGCTGCAACCAACTACTTCGCCAACGTAGCCAGCTTTGCGTAGCGCAAGTGCTAGTGATCCGCCTATCAGGCCAACACCAAAAATTGTGAGCTTTTTGATCATGCGTTTATTATATCCAGGCTAGAGAATGAGCATAAGTTTTCTATCTGCAGAATCTCACAAATTAAAACAAGTTCCATAGAAACTTTACACGAGGTTTGGCAAGGTGAAAGAATTAGAATTAAAGCTTTAATCATCTGCGTTAATCTGCGTAATCTGCGGATGAAGATTTGCTAGCACCTTATCCAACGCATCCAGACATTGCTGGTTTTCCTCGGCTGTCGAAATGGTAATTCTTAGATGATTGGGTAAACCATAATTGGCAACTGGCCTTACGATCACGCCTTCACGTAGTAGGGCCTCATAGATTGGCATGGCGAACTGCCCAAAATCAATCGTAATAAAATTTCCAACACCAGGAATATAACCAAGCCCACGGGACTGGCAGGCAGCCTGCCAGAAGTTAATGCCTTGGGTATTCATGTCACGGCAGGTTTGAAGATGTTCTTCATCATCCAGAGCCGCTGTCGCTGCCACCAGCGCGGGTGTATTCACGTTAAAGGGTTGGCGCACGCGGTTAAGCAGGTCGGCAATTGGTTCACTACAAACTGCATAACCCACACGCAGGCTTGCCAGTGCATAAATCTTGGAAAAGGTTCGGGTCACAATCAGGTTGGGGTATTTATCCAGCCATTGCAAGGTATCCGGGTAATCAGGCTCTTGCACGTATTCAAAATAGGCTTCATCGACGACGACAATCACGCTTTCCGGCACCCTTGATACAAAATCATCAAGTTCCTTCGCTCCCAGCCATGTACCGGTCGGGTTATTCGGGTTGGCTATAAAAATTACGCTGGTTTTATCGCTGATCAAGGCTTGCATGGCTTGCAAATCATGTCCATAAGGGTTGTCTTGATGATCAACTGGCAAGGCTTTTGCCACTTTGGCCGTCGCACCCACTGACTGCACGCTAATCGGGTAAACCGCAAAGGCATATTCTGAATAAACGGCTTCACGCCCTGCGCATAAAAAGGCACGGGCGATCATATCCAGCACGTCATTTGAGCCATTTCCCAGCGTGATTTGTGACTGGGACACGCCAATTTTTTCAGATAATTTCTGCTTTAGAATGAAGCCGTTACCATCAGGATATAAGTCCATTTCGATGACAGGATCATGCAAGGCATCTACCACCGTCGTGCTTGGCCCCATCGGGTTTTCGTTAGAAGCCAGTTTGAGGATATCGCTAATACCGAGTTCGCGTTCCAGCTCTTCAATTGGCTTACCGGGTTGGTATGGGTTTAAACCCTGTACGCCTTTGACAGCTAATGTTTGAAAATCAACGGTCATTATAATATTGCTTTGGGGTAAGAACCCAACACCCTCAGGTACTCTGCTTCCTGTTCCAGTTTATGCAAAGCCTTGGCGACCTTCCCATCCTGCGCATGGCCGTTAATATCCATGAAAAAATAATATTCCCAGTTAGCATTTTGTGACGGGCGCGATTCGATGCGGGTCATATCCAGGTCATATTCTGCCAGTGGTGCAAGCAAATGATACAGCGCACCCGCACGGTTTTTGGCTGAAACCATCAGGGTGGTTTTATCCACGCCACTGGGGGGGACATCCTGCTTGCCAATCACCAGAAAGCGCGTGGTGTTATCTTTGCTGTCTTCGATATTCTCCTGCGCAATCTGCAAGCCGTAGATTTCGGCGGCTGTGACACCCGCTATCGCCGCACCTTCCTGGTTATCCTTTTTTGCCTGTATCACGGCTTCGGTATTACTGGAAACCGGAATACGTTCTGCATTCGGTAGATTGGCATCCAGCCAGCTTCGACATTGTGCCAGGGATTGCTGGTGTGAATAAACCCGTTTCACCTGCTTCCAGTCCGGCACACCGGAGCCAACAATCAAATTTTGATGAATGCGTAAGGTGACTTCACCCGTGATTTTCAAGGGTGATTTCATGAATACATCCAGCGTGTAGGAAATTACACCCTCGGTTGAATTTTCGATGGGAACCACGCCGTAATCGACATTGCCGGATTCAACCTCACTGAACACCTGGCCGATAGAACCCAATGGTTCAATGTTAACCGCATGGCCAAAATGCTTGTTGACTGCCTCTTGTGAAAATGTCCCTTGTGGGCCTAAAAAGGCAACTTTGATGCACTGCTCCAACGCCAGGCAAGAGGAAATGATTTCACGGTAAATACTGGTAATGCGCTCATCAGCAAGTGGCCCTGGGTTGTTTTCTGCCATGCGCCGAAGTATCTGCGCTTCTCGCTCGGGCCGGTAAAAGCACAAATCTGTCTCGCCTGCCGCACGTTTGGTTTCAGCCACTTCTTCTGCACACCTCGCCCGTTTTGACAGAAGTTCCAAAACCTCATCATCTATTGCATCAATGCGGTGGCGTATGGCTAAAAGTTTATTTTCAGTATCAGACATGGCGTTTTAGTGAGAGCTTGAGGTTATAACACGCGCAATCTTAGCATACCTTCGATACCTGCCAATTCATTTTGCGTAGCTTCATCCAGTGATGATTCAATATCCATCACGGTTACGGCAACATCATCACGTGAGTTGTTCACCATGTGAATGATATTCGCATGAACCTTTCCCAAAATATGAGAGACCTGTCCGACCATATCCGGTATGTTTTTATGTATCATGGATAGCCTGGTTTCACCTAAGCGCGGCAAATCAATTTCAGGCATATTGACTGAATTCTTGATCGTACCCTGCTCCAGATAGCTCCTGACTTCATTAGCAACCATGATCGCACAATTCTCTTCTGCTTCTGCTGTCGATGCGCCCAGGTGAGGCAAGGCAATCACTCGTTGGTGGTTGTTTAACAAGTTTGAGGGGAAATCGCACACATAAGCATAAACCTTGCCAGAATCCAGTGCCGCGCAAACTGCTTCATCGTTCACGATACCATTACGCGCAAAATTCAGTACAACCACATTGTCTTTCATCATTTGCAGGCTGTCGGCATTAATCAGGTCTTTTGTTGCATCAACTAGTGGCACATGGAACGTAATAAAATCAGCCTCTTGTAGTAGGTGGTTAATGTCCCTTGCCTTCTCGACATGCGCATCCAGCTCCCACGCCTTATCAATTGAAATCAAAGGGTCGAAACCAATCACGCGCATACCCAGTGATATAGCAGCATTTGCAACCAGTACACCAATGGCACCTAAACCGACCACGCCCAGGGTACGTCCTGGCAATTCAAAACCGCCAAAATTCTTTTTACCGGCTTCTACCTGTTTGGTTATTTCATCATCCGTACCTTCCAGGTTAATCGCAAAATCGCGTGCCAGAACCAGATTACGACACGCCATCAACATACCCGCTATCACCAATTCTTTTACTGCATTGGAATTTGCCCCCGGCGCATTAAACACAACCACACCTGCTTCGGTCATTTTATCCAGCGGAATATTATTAACCCCTGCGCCTGCACGACCCACTGCCTTGAGCGATGCAGGAATTTCCATATTGTGCATTTTAAAAGAGCGCAGCAAAATCGCATCGGGATTCTGTGCCTCATCAGAGATCACATAATTGGCGGCAGGTAAGAACTCAAGGCCTTTATCAGAAATATTATTCAGTGTTTGAATGGAGTAAGTCATGTTAATCCTGGAAAGTAGTATTTGGTACGATCATCTTTTTACGCAGAAGGCACAGAGTTTAGCCATAGCTTTTTTCAAAATCAGCCATCATGTCGATAAGCGCATCTACACCGGCTTCAGGCATCGCATTATAAATGCTGGCACGCATACCACCCACCGAACGGTGCCCTTTCAATGTAACAAGGTTACGTGCAGCGGCCTGCTCTAAAAACTCACCATCGAGATCCGAATTTGCCAGTGTAAACGGTATATTCATCCATGAGCGGGACTGTACTTCAACCGGGTTTTTATAAAAATCTGATGCATCAATCGCCGCATAAAGCTTGTCTGCCTTACGTTTGTTGACCTCACCCATCGCTTCCAAACCACCGTTTTTCTTCAGCCATTTAAAGACTAGACCGGCTAGATACCAGCTATAGGTCGGCGGCGTGTTGTACATTGAACCTGCTTTTGCATGAATCTCATAATTCATCATCGCAGGACAAACATCCATCGCCTTGCCGATCAAATCATCACGCACGATCACAATGGTTAACCCTGCAGGGCCGATATTTTTTTGCGCGCCAGCGTAGATCAAACCAAATTGAGAGACATCCAGTGGACGCGACAGAATCGTTGATGACATATCAGCCACCAGTGGCACATCACCTGTTTCTGGTACAAAAGAAAATTCCAGCCCACCAATCGTTTCATTCGGCGTGTAATGCAAATAAGCCGCATCCGGGTTAATCCCCCAGCTTTCCTGTGGTGGAACGGTTGTAAAATTGGTGCTTTCAGAGGTTGCAACCACATTCGCTGAACAGTATCGCCCTGCTTCTGCAATCGCCTTTTTCGACCACGCGCCGGTATTCACATAATCAGCACTATCCTTTTTACCCAGCAAATTGAGCGGTATTGCCGCAAACTGTGCGCTTGCACCACCTTGCAAAAACAGCACCTTGTAATTATCAGGAATTGACATGACCTCACGTAAGTCAGCTTCTGCCGCCTCGGCAATTGACATATATTCCTTGCCACGGTGCGACATTTCCATCACCGACATGCCACTACCGTTCCAGTCCAGCATCTCTGCCTGGGCTTGTTCCAAAACTTCCTGCGGTAACATGGCAGGGCCGGCACTGAAGTTATACTTGCGTGTCATTGCTTGATTCCTGTTAGATAAATTTGAAAGACGTGTTTTACCACGAAGTTAGGCAAGATGCATGAATATTTATGCAAAAATTGACAATACCTCTAGTGAATGACGTTAACCACAGACCAAAGAAGAATAAATATTTTAATCTGCGGCAATCTGCGTCATTTGAGGATAACTCATCACATCCAGGTGTGTGATCGGTGTCGCCAAAGAAATACCCTTTTGAATAGACGTTTCCAGCATCAGTTGCAACAAACGCTGGCGGGTTAACATCAGCTTTTCCACTTCTTTGGTGTAATAATAAAAAACCCATTCTACCGCATGGTCGCCCGTCTCTTTTACACCATATTCCAGGTCATATTGCTCTTCGATATAAATATCGGCATCTTCCTTGGCTTTTTCAAAGACTGTTTCAAACAGTTCATTGACCTGCTCTGACGAAACATCGTAACCAATCTTGAATGACAGGCTTTCACGCAAGCCCCGGGCCGAGGCGAACTTGGAAAGGTTATGCACCGTAAAATCACGCAGTTTCGAGTTTCTAATCATAACCCTATGATTATTTACAATATTTAATATTACGGTATGAAATACTTTAGTCTTGTAAACCAGACCATAAATAGCATCAGAACCATCCTTGAACTGGATCACATCGCCTTCGGAAAACATATCGCTGTTAAGAATAATCAGCCCGTGGAAAATATCCGGTGCCCAGATACTGGAGGTAAGCGCCAGGAATACGCCAATCAAACCAATTACACCACCGGCTTCCAGTACCGAATCAAAACCAAGCAAACGGATAATACTGACCAGCGCAATAATGCCAATAAAAATGCTGCTAAAAATACTTAACAGGCGTGTTTGGTAGGTTGAGGTGAAACGCTTTTTGCCATTTATTTCACGCTCTTTACCATATTGACGCACCAGCAAAGCATGTGCCAGGTGCATTGCAAGGTAGGCAAAATAGATAATTGCCAGAACGGCAAGAATGTGTAGTAACAACCCTTTGTTTTCACCATTTTGAAAAAAACGGTAATAACCGTAAGCAATCATAATGAGCAGGTTTAATGCCCTGAATATCATCACCTTACGTGAAAAACCTGGGGTTTTTTCTGGATTGGAATAGAGCAGTTTTAATATTTGACGGGCGAAAATAAGTAGAAATAAATTGACACCAAGAACAACATAAGCAAACGCATCAAAACGACTGACAAACTCAAGCAACTGATTCATTTATGCTGACCTCCAGTGTTTTGAACACCTTGAAAACTATCCAAATAAACTGCCCCGCCGGGAGTGGATGGTGTATTGATTATTCCTCTACTTCGCCAGAAGTCGTATCATTATCATCCTTTTCTACAAGGTCGCCTTCTTTTTCATCATCTATGTCTTCATCATCTTCGCCATCCATGCTGGCAACCTGTACAAGCTGGGTTAGTTTTTCGCCTTCACCCAGTTTAATCAGGCGTACACCCTGTGTATTTCGACCCACCACAGAAACATCGGCAACTTTGGTTCGGACCAGAATACCACCGTTGGTGATCAGCATGATTTCATCATCATCAAGCACCTGTACCGCACCGATCGCAGCACCGTTTCGATCAGAGGTTTGAATCGCAATCACGCCGCTGCCACCACGGTTTTGTGTTTTGAATTCTTCGGCTTCGGTACGTTTACCGTAGCCGTTTTCAGTCGCCATCAACAAGCGCCCTTCACGCAGTACAATCAAGGCATTAACCGTGTGGCCTTTCGGCATTTTGATACCACGAACACCGGCAGCCGTCCGCCCCATGCCACGCACGTCAGATTCTTTAAAGCGAATCGCCTTGCCCTGCGTGGTAAAGAGCATTACTTCGTCATCTTTTTCGGTCAGAGCCACATCAACCAGCTTGTTGTCGTCACGCAAATTAAGCGCGATCAAACCGGATGAACGCTGGTTAGAGAATGCTTTGAGCTCGGTCTTTTTAATCGTGCCGTTTTCGGTTGCCATGATGATGAACTTGTCATCTTCGTATTCACGAATCGGCAAAATCGCCTGGATACACTCGCCCTCTTCCAGCGGCAGTAAATTGACAATCGGCCTTCCGCGTGAAGTCCGGCTCGCCATTGGTAATTGATAAACCATCAACCAGTAAACCTTACCCAGGGATGAGAAACACAGCACGGTATCATGGGTACTGGCGACGAACAGTTTTTCAATAAAATCTTCGTCTTTCATTTTGGTTGCGGCCTTACCTCGACCACCACGGCGCTGAGCACGGTAAGTATCTATCGGCTGTGCTTTGGCATAACCTTCATGCGATAGCGTTACGACCACATCTTCTTCTGGAATCATGTCGATGTCGTTTAAATCTTCGCCAATCGCGTTGATTTTGGTCAGTCGCTCATCGCCATATTTTTCGAGCATTTCCAGAAGCTCTTCACGGATCACCCGCATTAAGCGCGCCGGATCGCCCAGAATATCTAGAAAGTCTAGAATTTTAACCAGTACTTCCTTGTATTCATTAAGTATTTTATCTTTTTCAAGGCCTGTCAAACGATGCAGTTGCAAGTCTAAAATTGCTTTAACCTGCACATCTGAGAGCCAGTAACCATCCTCTTTTAGGCCATAACGCGGGTCGAGATTTTCAGGGCGGGCGGTATCTGAATCACCACGTTCCAGCATCTCCATCACGATGTCGGCTTTCCACGCTTTAGCCAGCAAACGCTCACGCGCTTCAGCCGGATTTGCCGATGTTTTGATGGTTTCGATAATCTCGTCAATGCTGCCTAATGCAACCGCCAGACCTTCCAAAATATGCGCACGCGCACGGGCTTTTCTTAGCAAATAAATGGTGCGGCGTGTCACCACTTCGCGGCGGTGACGAATAAAGGCTTCGAGAATTTCTTTGAGGTTGAAGAGCTTTGGCTGGCCATCCATTAAGGCGACCATATTCATGCCAAAACTGTTCTGCATCTGGGTTTGTTTATACAGGTTATTCAGAATCACTTCGCCGCTTTCGCCACGTTTGATCTCTATCACCATGCGCATGCCGTCTTTATCAGACTCATCGCGCAGCTCGGAAATACCCTCTATTTTCTTATTCTTGACCAGCTCGGCGATTTTTTCGATCAAACGGGCCTTGTTAACCTGATACGGCAACTGCGTAACAACAATCTTTTCACGACCGTTTTTATCCGTTTCAAAATCAGCCACTGCACGGATTTTGACGCTTCCCTTTCCTGTATGGTACGCCTGCTTGATGCCATGCGCACCGTTGATAACGCCTGCCGTTGGGAAATCGGGCCCCGGAATATATTGCATCAAATCATCAATGCTTAATTCAGGATTTTCAATTAATGCCAGTGTGCCATTGATAACTTCGGTAATATTGTGTGGTGGGATATTGGTTGCCATACCGACGGCAATACCGGATGAACCATTGAGCAGCAGGTTAGGCAAGCGTGTAGGAAACACCACTGGCTCAAACTCCGAATCATCATAGTTGCCGACAAAATCAACCGTTTCCTTATCAATATCGGCAAGTAATTCATGCGCGATTTTGGACATGCGAACTTCGGTATAACGCATCGCAGCAGGCGAATCACCATCCACCGAACCAAAGTTACCCTGACCATCAATCAGCATATAGCGCATCGAAAACGGCTGCGCCATACGCACCATGGTATCGTAAACAGCGGTATCTCCATGTGGATGGTATTTACCAATTACATCACCCACGATACGCGCTGATTTTTTATACGGCTTGTTGAAGTCGTTTTTCAGTTCGCTCATCGCAAACAAAACACGGCGATGCACCGGTTTTAAACCATCTCGAACATCCGGCAAGGCACGCCCGACGATCACGCTCATGGCGTATTCCAGATACGATTTACGCATCTCGTCTTCGAGGTTTACCGGGATTATTTCTTTAGCAAATTCAGCCATATTGGGGGGAGTCTATT
>CAZPEE010000036.1:0-4281 GCA_964585525.1 uncultured Cocleimonas sp. | reverse complement strand
CCATGCCAATTATAAAAAGCACCTTTAAACCTGCCTGGTGGCTTTCCAACCCGCATTTGCAAACACTTTGGGCAACCCTGTTTCGCAGCCTACCGAAGCTTGACCTTAAAGAAACACGCCTGGAACTGGATGATGGTGATTTTGTTGACCTGGCACTGACTGCAATTAATGACAAACCCATTGTCGTTATTCTACACGGGCTGGAAGGCTCGCTTGATTCGCACTATGTTAGACCCTTGATCAAGGCGCTGGATGATGCAGGTTTTGGTGTGTGCTTCATGCATTTTCGCGGTTGCAGTAACGAACTTAACCGCCTACCCCGCAGTTATCACAGTGGTGATACCGAAGATTTACAAAGCATTATCAGCTATTTGCAGAATGAATATCAACAGGGTGTTTTTGCCGTTGTTGGTTTTTCCCTGGGGGGCAATGTCACACTCAAATGGCTGGGTGAGCAAGGTAAGCAAGCCAGTGTAAAAACTGCTGTGGCCGTATCGGTACCGTTTCAGCTTGCGCATGCGGGTGATCGCCTGGAAAAGAGCTTTTCGCGGGTTTATCAAAAACACCTGATTGTCCGTTGCCAGAAAAAATATAAACAAAAGTTTAAATCACAAACATCACCGCTCAAGCTCGACGTTGAAAAGCTCAACACCTTTTATCAGTTTGATGACCAGGTCACTGCGCCACTGCACGGCTTTGAAGGTGCGGATGATTACTACCAGCAATGCAGTAGCCGCCAGTTTTTGCAACAAATAAAAAAACCTACGCTGATTCTGCATGCCAAAGATGACCCGTTTATGTGGGAACACAGCGTACCGGATGAGGATGAGCTTTCCCCAGCGGTGCAGTTAGAGCTTTCAGAGCATGGTGGACATGTAGGCTTTATTGGTGGAAAACACCCCTTTGCAACGCAATACTGGCTGGATAATCGCATTGTCGAGTGGTTAAATGCACAGCGTGAATAATCAACGCATCAAAAAACCCAAACAGGAAAAACTTGCCTCCCCACTCCCCATGCGCCAGGGCGTATCAGCCAGCCGTGTCTGGCTGCCCAAAGATGAATCTGGCAAGTGGCGCACCGTGCTGGATTTTTTAATCGAACGCTTCCCGTTTATTGACACACACATCCTGCTGATGCGCATGGAGCGCGGCGATATTGTCGATCAAACCGGCAAGCCTTTTGATAAAAATACGCCTTATCATGGCGAGGTATTCCTGTTTTATTACCGTGAAATTCCCGATGAACCCAGCATCCCTTTCAAAGAGAAAGTCCTGTTTAAAAATGACAACATTATTGTGGTCGACAAACCGCATTTCCTGCCGGTGACACCCGGTGGCCGATTTGTCCGAGAAACACTGCTGAGCCGTTTAAAGCATCATTACAACAACGAGGACATCAGCCCAATCCACCGGCTTGACCGTGAAACGGCGGGCGTCATGCTGTTTAGCTGCAATAAGTCAATACGTGGCGCATACCAAAGACTGTTTCAGCAACGCCAGGTACAAAAAAACTACGAGGCAATCGCCGGGATCAATCCCGAGCTTGATTTCCCCCTGACGCATAAAAGCCGCATGGTTAAAAGTACCGACAACTTTTTTACCATGCAAGAGATTGCAGGCGAAGCAAACAGCGAAACCGAAATCAACATCATCGAAACCAGAAACAACTTGGCACGCTACCAACTCAAACCGGCCAGTGGCAAACAGCATCAACTGCGGGTACACATGATGTCTTTGCGCATCCCGATTTTGAATGACCCGTTTTACCCCGAACTGTTAGCCGACAAAGGCGATGATTACAGCAAGCCCTTGCAGCTACTTGCAAAATCTGTTCGGTTTATTGACCCATTGACGAAGGAGGAACGGTTTTTTCAAAGCCAGCTTAGACTTACATTATAATTGTTTATTTTTTATGAACTTATAACAGTTTGTTAAAAGAACAATACCCACAAACAAACTGATATTATAAATAAAAACGTCAACATATTTAACATGAAGCATCCATGAACTCACGTTGTCGATAACTATAGTGAATACAAAAGTCGTTAACATGATAGCCCAGCCATAGTTTTTAGATAAATGAAAAGCATCACGTAGACTTAAATCCTCATTATTTGCAGCGGCTGGAAGAACCAGCGATATGCGACTCATAAAGTACAAAAAAGGCAGTAACAACAGAAAAATAATCACCATTGAAATTGTTACCGAATAAGACTGCAACATCATAGCCGTTATCATAGTCACTGAAGATAACACCGGGAAAAGAGCCAGACCCACAAGGTAAAATAATACAGAAAAGAGAAAGATTTTTTTGATAAACAAAAGATGTTTTTTACGCCAAACCAAACCATCTACAATATGTAAACCTGCAGCTTTGCCCAAAGTGATCTTATGCACCAGGAAGGCAAAACCGAACTGAAAATAAATGGTTATCAAAAAAACCATCACATCCGTTAGCGAAAAACCCAATGAGAAATAAATGGCTTCTTCTAACTCAGTTGCCTCACTTGGCTTAAGCCTTACCTCACTCGTTTGAAACAAGTTGTACTCGCTTATTATGGAGAAAAGCATTAAAAACAGGAAAGGAATGGTTAATAATGTTAAGTAATCACGATAGTATCGCTTCAAATCGCTTAATGAAGACAACATGATTGTGGTAATAGTACGCAATCCTTTTACTCCCGATGTTAACGCTTCACAGAACGTGCCTTAACCGGCTTCACTTTAGGCCGGTAAAGATGCGCCTGTTCTTCACTGTAAAGATACGAGTCCGCAAAGTTTTCGGTATCCAGCACATAACCCACCAGAATCAGCGCGGTACGGGTGATTTTTTTGGCGCGGACTTTTTCGACAATATCGGCAAGGGTTCCCTCGACTTTATCCTGTTCTGGCCAGGAGGTGCGGTAACACACGGCTACGGGGCAGTTTTCGCCGTAATATGGAATCAATTCTTCGACTATTTTGTGGATGCGTGTAACGCCGAGGTGAATCGCCAGCGTTGCGCCGCTTTGTGCCAGTTGTGGTAATCGTTCACGTTCCGGGAATGGTGTTTTGCCCTCATAGCGGGTATAGATGACGGTTTGTGACACGCCCGAAAGGGTCAGTTCCTTGCCCAGCCAGGCGGCAGAGGCTGACACGGCGGTCACACCGGGGATGATTTCATACTCAATGCCCTTTTCCTGCAAACGCCGGATTTGTTCGCCCACTGCGCCATAAATCGACGGGTCGCCACTGTGAACCCGCGCCACGTCTTTGCCTTGTGCAATGGCTTGTTCGATGTGCGCCATGATCTGCTCAAGGTCAAGCGAGGCGCTATCAATAATAATATCTGCGCTTTTTTCTACCGAACTCAGCACTTCACGTGGCACTAATGAACCCGCATACAAAATCACCGGGCATTGATTGATCAGGCGTTGTGCCTTGATCGTGATCAGCTCCGGGTCGCCCGGGCCTGCACCAATAAAATAGACTTTGGCTTGATTGTCAGTCGATTTAGTCATAACTTCTTCCGATAACCCCGCGGTGTATAAACCCATTCTTTTTGCAAAGCGTGGTTATAAATGCAACGTGATTCGCTATTGCCAACCGATACCAGTGTAAACATATCAACCTGTTCCTTGACAAACTCCGGTGTCATTTCAGCCAGTGTGGTTATCACAATTTGCTCATCGTCACGTGATAGTTGACGACCGACCAACACAGGTGTTTCTGCAGGACGATAGCCACGCAAAATCTGACACGCTTGATCCAGTTGCCAATCCCGTTTTTTCGATACGGGATTATAAAATGACACCACGAAATCACCCTCACCTGCGCTATGCACCCGCTTCTGAATCGTTTCCCACGGGGTCAGCAAGTCGGATAAGGAAATGGTGCAAAAATCATGCCCCAGCATCGCACCAACGGCACTTGCGCCCGCCTGCATCGCTGAAATGCCGGGGATGACTTCAATCTCTACATCCAGCCATTCGGGATGGTTTTCTTTGCCTTGCAACTGCCTGTCCAGCAACTCAAACACCAGGGTTGCCATCGCGTAAATACCAATATCGCCGCTGGATAATAACGCCGTGACCTTGCCACTGGCGGCTAAATCGAGTGCCAGGCGTGCGCGCTCAATCTCCTTGCCCAGTGGTAATTCATGGCGGGTTTTGCCTGCACAAACCGAGCCGAGTAAATCCAGGTACAGGCCATAGGCAACCAGATCAGAGCTGGCGTTGATCGCACGGATAGCGCGTGGCGTGATCAGATCCTCTGCGCCAGGGCCGGTGCTGGTGATGAATA
>CAZPEE010000035.1:11852-14209 GCA_964585525.1 uncultured Cocleimonas sp. | reverse complement strand
ACGCTAACAAAATTATGTAAGATAAAATAAGATGGCAAGCTTTCTTGCCTTATTCACTTATTATTCGTAATCTTAGCATCTATCAATTATGCGTTGGTTACATCTTATGGATTTAGAAAAAGCACGGTTTAATATGATTGAGCAACAAGTGCGTCCCTGGTCCGTCCTGGATCAAACTGTTTTGCAGACTATGGGTAATATCCCCCGGGATGCTTTTATTCCCAAAACATTACCCCCCTCCCTCGCTTATGCTGATATGGAAGTACCTCTTGCGCATGGGGAATCCATGATGTTTCCGCGTGTTGAAGGCAGGATGTTGCAGGAACTTGAGTTAGGCATTGAGGATGAGTGCCTTGAAATCGGAACAGGGAGTGGCTATGTAACAGCTTGTATGGCAATGATGACAAAACATGTACATAGTATTGATATTTATGATGATTTCCTTGAGTCAGCTGCTGATAAACTTGCGCAACAAAATATTGCCAACACGGAATTGGAACACAAAGATGCACTGAAGGCTTATACACAAGGAAAAATGCCTGATAGGCGCTATGATGCCATTGCGGTAACAGGTTCTGTTCCTGAGTACATGCCAGCATTTGAACAATTGTTAAAGCCTAATGGACGATTATTTATTATTGTTGGTGAAAGTGGCGGCAATAATGTCATGCACGCCATGAAAGTTATGCGAAGCAATGACATATCCAAAAGCGAGTTTTTACGTACCAGTTTATTTGAAACAGAACTAAAACCCCTTGTTGGCATAAAGAAAAAAACTGCTTTTTCATTTTAATCTAATGCTGTAGTGTTACAATGAACAACTGTATTAGAAAATACTAATATATTCATGGATGAATGGAACAGCCTATGTCTTTATTAAGTGCAAAACCACGTACAAACAAAACGACACACAAAATCATCAATGCGTTAATATTTCCTTTGTTGCCGTCACTGGCGTTGACAATTTCTTTACCCTTGTCCGCTGAGAACCTGCTGCAAGTCTATCAACATGCCAAACAAAATGATGCCCAATTAAAAATCAGTGAAGCAGGTTATCTTGCAAGCCTGGAGAAAAAACCCCAGGTTCTTTCAGCACTTAAGCCGCGCGTGGATTTAGGCGCAAACGCGAGTTATAACACTCAATATATCAATAGATCGCTTCGAGGCGATGGCGGTGCAGGCTTTTTAAATTTTGGCTATGATTTAACCTTGACCAAGCCGCTTATCAATAAAGAATTACAAGCCCAGATTGGACAGGTCGATGCATCCATACTACAAGCCAAGGCAAACCTTGAAGCAGACAGGCAAAACCTTATTGTGCGTGTTGCAGAGGCTTACTTCCAGTTTCTGGATGCCAATGAAAGCCTAAGCTTTTCCAAGGCTGAAACGGTCGCTATTGGCCGCCAACTAAATCAGGTGAAGGCCTATTTTGATGCCGGGCGGTCAGCCATTACGGATGTAAAAGAGGCACAGGCGCGTTATGACCTTGCCAAGGCACAGGAACAGGTTGCACTGCAACAAATTGACCTGGCACGCGAGAGCTTAAGGGCCATCACAACGCGGTATTACAAAACACTGAATGGTGCGGCTGATAATATTCCACTACTTGTTCCAAAACCAAACAATGTCGAACTCTGGTCAAAATCTGCGGTTGCGAATAGTAAACAGGTTCAAGCCGCGCAGTATGCAGTTCGAGTTGCACAAAAAGCCGTTGATATTGCACATGCTGTAAAGAAACCAAAAGTGAATTTATTTGCACGCCATACAGGCAATTCAACCTTTGGGGAACGCACCTTTGACCAGGATAAAATTGATGCCTCAGTGGGTGTGCAATTAAATATGCCTCTTTATCAGGGTGGCAATATTGCTTCTGGCATCCGTGAAGCACGCCATAAATTACATCAGGCACAACAGGCTTTAGAGCTACAAAAACGCCTTGCAACCCAGCAAACCCGCGCAAACTATCTTAATATTCTGACGGGTCTAACCCGCGTCAGGGCACTCAAACAGGCCTTGAATTCAACACAGACTGCCGCTAATGCTACCCAGGCTGGTTTTGAAGCAGGCACACGTACCGCCGTTGATGTGTTGCTTTCGTTGCGTGAAACGTTTGCTGCCAAGCGCGATTACACATCGGCGCGTTATGATTTTTTATTGAACACGCTCAAACTTAAACTGGCGGCAGGCACCCTAACAGAAGCTGATGTCGCCAGGCTCAGTAAATTATTGACAAAAAAGACCCGGCCAGCAACACATAAGAAGGGCGTGCCACGTAAAAAACGTGCCACCCACAACAACGTCCACAACAAAAGGTAACGGCTATATTGCTTATCAAGGACGTTGCCATTGCCTTCATG
>CAZPEE010000035.1:0-11752 GCA_964585525.1 uncultured Cocleimonas sp. | reverse complement strand
TTCATGGAGTACTAGATCGAATAAATATCCTGGTCAACTTCAGGCACAACAGCAAGCTTGGGATCGGAATGATTAACTGATTTCAGGTTTAATATTTCACCTTTATTATGGATGCTGTAACGCAATCCGTATTGATAACAAATCTGTGCGTTTTCAGTTTCCCCCAGTTCTTCAAGCAATTCGGCAAATTCAAGGTAGGCGGCAGCCGAAGGTGCGATATTAAGGCTGGCGTTATAGTACGTCTTACTTTTACCCCATAGCTGGTTTTTCCGGTGTAAACGTGCCAAAGCCAGTAGCAGCATTGGACTTTTTTCATGTTCCTGCAACCAGGTTTCAGCTTGCTTAATCGCCACATTTAGTTTTTTATGTTCAATCAAACCATAGCGTTCTATGAGTTTTTCATCCCATTGCTTGTTGATGGTTGCAACCAGTAATTTATCGCTGCTGGCTTGCTCGCCAGCTTCTGACAACGCTTTGCAATACAACAACACCGCTTCTGGTTTCTCACGGATATCTGCGGGCAGCTTCTTCCAAAGCCCCTGTAGTTTTGGCACATCCTGTTTTGCCGCCAGCATTTGGAAAATCCCCGTCAGGGCGGTCACTTCATATTTTTTCCTATCATTATCGTTAATCAAGGAAAGATTGCTTAGTTCGGGCAGTAATTCAAATAAATTATTCCAGTCTTCCTGTTTGTAATAGACCTTGGCAAGCAACTTATTTGCATAAGGATGGTGCGGTGCTATTTCACGAAGATGAATTAAGGTAGCGCGTGCCTGCTCGGTTTGCCCACAACTGTATTGCATCTCGGCCTGGGATACGGCAACAGCAATATGCGCATCCTCTCCCTGCTGGCTGGCTTTTTTCAAATATTTATCACGCCTGTCATAGGCCTCCTGAATATGCGCCGCACGCGCAGCTGCAAGATAATTAATCAGCGGTGTTTCAGAGTAGGCAATGCTGTTAACCAGTAATTTCTCAGATTCTTTCCAGTGACCTTCGGTGAATTGCACCAGTCCCTGGGTCATTTCCTGTTTCGCTTTTTCTGCCAGTTTGGCAAGCTTGCGTTTTTTTAAGCGTTTGCGTAAACCAAACACAGCCTTAAGGATAGTTACCAGTAGATACAGCCCAATCAAACCCAAAACGGTGGCAATTAACAGCGTGGTGCTGGTCAAGGTAATACTCATGGAATCACCCCAGGTTATGGTGATATCCTGGGAATGTTCAAAGGCATAACTTCCAAGCCAGAATGCACCGATAATCGTCGCTATGATAAATAGGTAACGCATTGTTTAGTCTCTCTTATTGCCGGGTTTTGTCATACTTTCATTGAGTAGCTTTAAGGATTTTGAAATATCGGGTAATTTGGGGCTTAGGTTTACCTTATTCAACTGATCCAGTTGTTCCTGAAACTGTTTTTGGTCATCAGGATAATAATTTGTCAGTAGTGTCTTGATACGTTGAATTTGCTGATGGTAACTCGTATCATCGCCCTGTAACAACATCATACGCAATGTTTCAAGGCGTAGCGATACTAACTGAAAAAGGCGTTCCTGTGCTTCTGCATCTTTTTCCAGTTGTAGCGGTTTATCAAATTTGCGGATTATCACGGCATTGTTAATCGTTTTCTTAACGCGGCTCACCAGTGATTCGCTATCTAGCTGCTGGTTTGCCTGAGTGGATACTTTTTCTACCACATCCTGTTTTTCTTTTGCGGGCAGTAAATCAATATTTTTTCCTTCATTACCGGCATCGACAGCTTTTTTCACGGGCTTTAGCTGGGCAAGCAAGCTGTCAATTTGTTTTGAAACAAGCATTTTATCGGGCGCTGCAAATTGGCTAACGGCGGCGATATCTTCACTGATCTGTTTCCGTACAGGCAACAATTCTACAGAGGCTCTTTCAACCAAAAGGCTATCAGCAAGTTTAAACGCTTCGATGGCGCCTGCTTTATCCTGTTTAAGCTTAAACCGCTGTACCGCTGTTTGTAATAAAAAATGCACCTCGCCCAAAGACCAGTCTTTCATTGTCGGTGTCTGGATTACAGCATTTGACTGTTGCTGTGTGAGTGCTTCAACCTGCGTGTAAACCGTTTCTGCAATATGCTGGGTGCTATCCTGAATATGGCGCAATTCACGCATTGCTTTATCAAGGTGGCTTTTGTTGTCTTTAAGATTCTCGTTTATCTCTTTTTCCAGCAAGGTAACTTTTTCTTTTTTCGCGAAACCTGGGAGTTCCTGCCTGATTTCTGCAATATTACTTAAGCCCCTTTTGGCTTTTTCATGAATTCTAAGCCAGTTTTTATAGCCCGCAGCAATACCCACCACGGTTAAAAATAGCGCCATCCAGGCAATAAACTGGGTAAAGCGGGTACGCCGATTCAGCTTATTTAACAGTTTAAGTTGAGATGCTTTATCTAGTTCATCCATGAGTTAATCGTTTTATGAGTGTTTCATCGCCTGGATCATCAGCAACCAGCACCCGTCCTTTAAAATTTTTCGGAAGTGCTTGTTGCATTCGCTCACTACCCAGTAGCAATGTTAACTGATTTAGCCAATTATCCTTTGCAAAATCAGCCAGTTTAAACAGATTAGCGACACTGCTGGCACTTGTCAGCATGATTATATCAAGTTCTCCGCGTTGCCAGTGTTGTTTTAAAAAATTGGCATTTTTTTGTGGGCAACGACGCCGGTAAATATTGATATTGTCTACACTGGCACCCCGCACCCGCAGCGTATCTCGAAGCAGGTTTCTGCCACCTTCCCCGCGAATAATAGCGATCCGCTGTCCTTTGATAACACCAGCTTGCATCTCTGGCATTGCCAACAGTGCTTCGCTATTGAAATAGTGTGAGGGGTAAATATCGGGTGTTATGCCATTTTTCTCCAGAAGCCCCGCTGTTTTCTTACCCACAGCGGCAATTTTTACGTTTTTTACATCTGCAGTACTGAGCCATTTCAAGGCCTGTTGAACAGCATTTGGGCTAACAAATACAAGTAAACCATACGACTGGATGTTTTGTAGCCCAGGGTTTTCAAGCGCCACAATCTCAAGTAAAGGGAAAAGAATGACATTGGCACCTGCTTGTCGCAATGTTTTTTCTATAGGCCGGGATTGATGTGCAGGGCGGGTAATGGCAATCCATTTTCCCACAAGTGACTTGCTATCCAGCCCCATTAATGAGCAATACCCAACTGTTCCAGGACTTTGCCACCACCCTGTGCCAATAGGTCATCAGCAACGGCTGTTCCAAGTTCTTTTGCATCGCTGGCAGGGCCCTGCCTTTCTGCACGGAAGATTTTTGACCCATCTGGATAACCAATCAAGCCTTTAATAAGGATCTTGCCATTCTCCAACACCGCATGCCCACCAATCGGAACCTGGCAGCCGCCGTTCAAACGTTCATTCTGGGCGCGTTCAGCTGTAACCCGAATAGCGGTTTCTTCATGGTTAAGTGGCGCGAGTAATTCGTTAATACGCTCATCATCGCTTCGACATTCAATGCCAATAGCGCCCTGGCCAACTGCAGGTAAACTAAGCCCGGTATCAATTGTGTGGGTAATGCGCTCATCAAAACCAAGACGTTTTAATCCGGCAGAGGCAAGAATAATGGCATCGTAGTCACCATCATCTAATTTTGATAGTCGCGTATTGACATTGCCACGTAAATCTAAAATTTCTAAATCTGGGCGACGCTCTCTTATTTGTGTCTGGCGACGCAAACTACAAGTGCCAACCTTTGCATTTAACGGCAAATCATCAAAATGCTGGTAGGTGTTAGACACAAAAGCATCCGTCGGGTCTTCGCGCTCCAGTACCACAGAAAGGTGCAAACCCTCGGGAAATGCCATCGGCACATCTTTCATCGAATGTACCGCAATATCCGCCGTACCTTCCAACATCCCTGTTTCCAGTTCCTTAACAAACAGACCCTTGCCACCAATTTTTGCCAGTGGCGTATCGAGTATTTTATCGCCCTGGGTCACCATGGTTACCAACTCAATCTGTAAATCAGGATAATGGATTTTTAACAGGCGCGAGACTTCTTCAGCTTGCCATAATGCAAGCGGGCTTTTTCGTGTTGCAATTCGTAAAATATCAGACATTTCTGGATTTTCTTTGATCATTATAAATAGTGGAAAACGTGAATAGACAAGGAGGATTTACCTAATTTTATAGAAAAAGCCCCACATGCTATGATCAACACACTTTACGGCAATTCAGCCCTTGAGGCAAAATAGATGATGAAAAAATTTCCCTATCCCGCATTATCATTTTTTGCATTCATACTCGGCGGAGTAAATGTAACAACATCCGCCCTTGAAACGACTCACGAATCCACACAAGCAAAGCCTATGGTTATCGAAGAAAGTAATTTTCAGCAACTCTCCGAGGAAATGGAACAGAAATCATTAGGTTTGTTACTCATGTTTCATGCCGAGAATTGCCCCTATTGCGCCCTGATGGAAAAAGAAATTCTCTCGCCAATGCTCAAAAGCGGGGACTATGAGGATAAGGTGATTATTCGCAAACTACAACTTGATGAATCACGTGATATTAAAAATTTCCAGGGTGAAATGGTTCAACCCTCCGATATGGCTGCCCGATATAATGTCACAGTCACACCAACACTGGTTTTCCTGGATAAAAATGGCAATCAAAAAGCGAAAAAAATAGTGGGCATAAACACCGTGGATTATTTTGGTGTTTACCTTGATGAGGAAATCGAAGTGCTACGAAAAAATCTAAAACAATAATCTGGCGTTAGCCCGGATGTTTCATGAAATATTGAGAGCGCCATGGGAACTAAAATCAATCCTTGTTCATCTATTCATAAGGATTATAGCTTCAAAGTTTTAGCTCTTATATACTAAGTAAGACTTTGCGCAAACATCATGATGGACGAAACGGTTTAATTTCCTCCTTCTTGCTCTTGCGTACAATCTCTTGATGTATCTTGAATAATATGCGGAAGTCTGAGAGGACGATATGCAAGCACTTCAAACACCCGTCCTCAGCATGGGCGATGTAGAAAAAAAACGTGAAGAAATTCGCCAGTATTTCAATAATAGCTGGAACCTTTATGAGCGTTTATTTGAAACATTAAATGATGATTCGGTTTTTTATCAAAGGCCAGACAGCTTGCGCCACCCGCTGATTTTCTACTTTGGCCATACGGCCACTTTTTTTATCAACAAGTTACTTGTTTCCAAAATTCTGGATCAGCGGGTCGATCCTGCTATTGAATCCATGATGGCAATTGGCGTGGATGAAATGTCGTGGGATGACCTGGATGAGCAACATTATGACTGGCCAGAAGTCTCTGCGGTCCGCCAATACCGGGATAAGGTCAAGGCGGTTATTGATGGTCTAATTGATACTTTGCCCTTGAGTTTACCTGTTGGCTGGGAAGACCCATTCTGGATTATCATGATGGGTATTGAACATGAACGTATCCACCTTGAGACTTCTTCCGTGTTGATCAGGCAATTGCCAATAAGCAAGGTAAAGCCTCATCCTGATTGGGCTATTTGCACTCTTTGTGATGAAACACCCTCAAACCGTTTAATCGCAATTACTGCAGGCACGGTTACACAAGGCCGTTCATTGCCAAAAGAACAAGCCTCAAAGACCTATGGCTGGGATAATGAATATGGCCAACAGGTAACCAAGGTCGCTGAGTTTAAAGCCAGCGAGTATTTAGTCAGCAACAAGGAGTTTTTAACTTTTGTCGAAGATGGCGGTTATCACAATGAAGCCTGGTGGACAGAAGAAGGCTGGCAGTGGCAACAATATACCAAAGCATCTCATCCCAGGTTCTGGTTTAAATCAGAAGGTGGTTTCCGATACCGGGCAATGTGTGAAGAAATTGATATGCCCTGGGATTGGCCAGTGGATGTTAATTACCTTGAGGCAAAAGCCTTTTGCAACTGGTTAAGCGTAAAAAAAGGTAAGCAAATCAGGCTGCCAAGCGAGGCTGAATGGTATCGGCTATTTGATTTAAACGTACAGCAGGATGAATATGGACGTATAACTTCTGAGGCTAATATCAACCTGGAACAATTTGCTTCATCCGCACCGGTCACACAGTCCAAACAGGGGGATTTATTTGATGTGGTGGGTAATGTCTGGCAATGGACTGAAACAGCTATTGATGGCTTTTCCGGCTTTGCGGTGCATCCTGCCTATGATGACTTTTCCGTGCCAACCTTTGATGGGAGGCATAACCTGATCAAGGGCGGTAGCTGGATATCAACGGGAAACGAAGCCATCCGGGAGAGTCGCTATGCGTTCCGTCGCCATTTCTATCAGCACGCTGGTTTTCGCTATGTGGAATCGGATGTGCAAATAAACCAGGAATTTAATACCTATGAAACCGATGAGCTGATTTCGCAATATCTTGAATTTCACTATGGTGATGAATACTTTGGTGTGAGTAACTTTCCAAAAACCTGCATTGATACCATTTTTGAACATTGTCATGACAGAAGTTTTAACAAGGCATTTGATATTGGTTGTGCCGTTGGGCGCAGTAGTTTTGAACTGGCCGCAAAAATTCCTCATGTTGACGCGCTGGATTTTTCTACCCGCTTCATACGCAATGCGCTAAGTTTGCGTGATCATGGGAAAATTCGTTATCTGATTACAGATGAAGGTGAGCTTAGCACCTTAAAAGAGGTTCACCTGGAAAAACTGGGGCTACAAGCTACGGCAGGTCGAGTCAACTTTAGTCAGGGAGATGCGTGTAACCTGAAACCACTTTATCAAGATTATGATCTGGTTTTTGCGGGCAATTTGATAGACCGCCTATACGAGCCAGCAGTTTTCCTTGGCATGATCCACCAACGTATGCGTAAAAATGGTATTTTAGTGTTAACGTCACCCTATACCTGGCTGGAAGAATTTACCGAAAAACAATACTGGATAGGTGGCTATAAAGATAACGGTGAAAACGTTACGACACTAGATGGTTTGACTGACATGCTTAAACCACATTTTGAGCCTTATCATGACCCTATTGATGTGCCTTTTGTCATCAGGGAAACCGCTCGTAAGTATCAACATACTATCGCACAAATGACACTGTGGAAGCGTGTTAAGTAGAGATCGTTTAGGCACTCATCACATCAAAAGCCAATTTACACCATAGTGCAACCAGGAAAATGCTACTTACGATAAAGCTATTGCGGCGGTATTTCAGCTTGTTGTGCGTGGTGTGGACATAAGCATGCACAAGGCGTGACATAAAATAAAGCCATGCGAGTGTTATGTAAACCATGTCATTCAGATTCAGAGCCAGAATAAATAAAATACCAAGGTAAAAAAGGATGGGTGTTTCAAACAGGTTTTCGAAATGCTGGGTCACGCGGATCAGGTAGTCAGGTAATTTTGCACCACGGTTCAGTTTGAAGTACGCTGGGTTTAACCCGTCCTTGAGGACTGCTTTGTATCGAAGTTTCAACATCCATAACCCTATGCCGATGGTAAGCGCTACCATGCCAAGCACAGGGAACATGATCAATTTATCCATTGGGGTATCCACGATTGATTGAATATAAACAATAAATGAATTCATAATATGTTCAACAACATATAAAAGAGTCGTTTAAACTATTATCTATGCCTTATTCAAAAGCACACAAAGAAACAACACGTCAGAAAATACTTGAAAGTGCGATTACCCTGTTTTCCAGTAAAGGGTATGACCAAGTCTCAATTGATAGCTTGATGCAACATGCAGATTTAACGCGCGGAGCTTTTTATGCGCATTTTAAAAACAAAAAAGAAGTTTATTGCAAAGCCATATTTGCGGGTGCGCGAAAAAGCATGGCAAGGGTGAAAAAACCGGAGGAATTAAACAAAAAGGAATGGAGCAGACAACTCTTGTCTGCTTATCTAAGTAAGGAGCATGTAAACCAGGAAACTTTTGCCTGCCCGTTAGCGTTTCTTGTTACTGACATTGCGAATAAAGAACCGGAAATTAAACAGACTTACACGCTGGTTTACAAACAGTTAAATCGTGCTCTAAAAAAGTTATCGAATGATTCTGATTCGTCTGTTTCTGGTGTGGATGAACAGGATGTATTAGCTATTACAGCGTTAATGATAGGAGGTGTAGCCATCGGCAGGGCGCTGGATGACCCTGGAACCACCGAAAGGCTGCTGGAAAGTTGTCGCAACAAAGCCATCGAACTCCTTGAGAGGAGTTCATGAAAAAGCACGGACTTGCATCAATTCTTTCGACTTAGACAAAAACCACAGAAAAGAATATAAGCCAGCCCCAAACGATCAAGCTAATTACAAGAAATACCGGAAGCTTCCAATCTAGCATGTTATTTCGTCCTTTTATTTTATTAAAATGGACGGAAACAATACAACAATACAAGATAAATCATCTTGACCTAAGTCAATAATTTTCTTTGAAATCAGCTTTGTGAGGCATCCCAAGCGCCAAAAAATACAATGCGATACCTTTCGAAGCAAGTGTCGATGTTGATTGTGGCAAAGGATGATCTATTTACTTTAGGAAATCCTGATTTAAGTCGGTTAGAATTCACGAAGCTAAAAATAATTGGACTTGATCAGGGTTTCCTCTAGTCCTTAAAGTTTTTCGACAACTTCTTCGTGTTTTAGGTGTTTTGCCAGTGATTTGGCTGTATTGCCATCACTATTTTGTGCGTATCTGCTAGCGCCTTTGCCAACCAGATAGGTTACTACCTTGGGGTGTCCAAAGCGGGCAGCTTCGTGTAGCGCTGTCCAGTTTTTCTCAGTCTTGGCGTTCAGTGATGCGCCTTTGGAAAGCAACAATTGTACTACTTCGAGACGACCCTTGGCAGCGGCTTCATGCAGGGGCGTTTCCTTGAATTTATCGGTGGCGTTGACGTCAGCGCCGTTCTCGATAATGACTTTGGCAAAACCTAGTTGCCCTTTTGCTGCTGCCTTATGAAGCAAGGTTTCGCCAATGCTATCCCGAATATTGACATCTGCCTTATGGCTGGCAAGTAACTCGGCTATTTTTACATTTCCATTGCGAAGAACAACTTGCAAGGGTGTGCCTTTAGGGCTACCGGTATTGGCATTTGCGCCATAATCGAGTAATTGTCCTACAATACCCACCTGGCCTTTGGCAATTGCCAGGTGCAGTGGGTTGCCACCTTTACCGGCTTTATTTGGATCAGCCTGATATTTTAATAAATCCTTAACAATGCCCGGTTGATTACGTTGAATAGCAATTAACAATGGCGTTTCTCCAGAGCCACTTGCCTTGTTGGCATCAGCACCATTTTCGAGTAATAATTTGACAAGTCCTTCATTGCCTTTTTCTGTAGCTATATGCAAAGCTGTCCTGCCGCCACGAGTCGTTGCATTTACATCTGCCCCATAAAGGACTAAATCATCGGCAATTTGATTAAAGCCCTGTCTTAATGCTATGTAAAGTACCGGCTCCCCGTTAGCAGCAACGGTATTGGCATCAGCACCCTGTTTAAGAAAGCGTAAAACCTCCGCTTTGCGCGCCGCCATAAGGTTATCAGCAAATGCTTTATTTGTGACGGGGCTACCATGTGGCCGAGAAGGAACAGGGCGTTTTTTGATGCGTCCAAATTTGCTGTTTTTTGCTGTTTTTGTGGCAGCTTCGCCAGATTCATCAGATGAAGCCATTGAATCAGAAGTTTCCGATGAGGATGAATCAGCTGATGAGCTTGAATTGTCTGAGCGAATAGCTGCCCCGCCACATCCACTCAGGACAGTGGCCACCAGTAACATACTGGCGACATGCAAACTAAATTGATAAGACCTTAACATTTTGTTACCCCTTTCTTTTGATTACAGTCGTTCATCCTTTAATTATCTGGTGAAATTATTATTTATTATGCTGCGACTATTTCCTTTTTCTAACCTTCCTAATATAGCGAATTTTCACTTTTTTGTCAGTTATTAGTTAAGCTTTCTTTACGCCTGTTTTATATAAAATTGTCCAAATTTCAATACTTTTTATTGTTTCTTTAGCTCTTTCATTAACTAGCGTAAAATACCCCGCATTTTATATCTGGAGAATTTTTAAGAATGAAAAATGGACCTATAAAACTAGCGCTATTACTCGCGTTATTACCACTGGCTGCTTGTAATAGCGATGCCAATGTCAAATCAGTCATACCAGCTACTACGGCAAAAAAAGCCGCAGAACCAGTTAAACAAGCAGGTGGTTTTACGATAATTGATAATGCCAAATTACAGGAATTACTTGATAAAGGCGTGACTCTGGTTGATATTCGCCTACCAGAAGAATGGCAACAAACAGGTATTATCAAGGGCAGTAAGACAATCACCTTTTTTGACCGGAACGGCCGCATAAACCCTGACTTTTTGCCCAAATTTACCGCATTGGTTAAACCCGAACAGCCAGTCGCATTAATCTGTAGGACAGGTAACCGCAGTAAGGCAGCGAGCCAGGCCATTGCGCAGCAACTTGGCTATAAAAATGTCATGGATGTTGGGCACGGTATCACTAGCTGGATCGCAGAAAAACGCCCTGTCGTTAAATATGGAAAATAAACCTGGATTCCTTAGTTAATTTGATATTATTTCATACAGATAACCACCACCTTAAGGAGACCCTGATCAAGTCCAATTATTTTTAGCTTGCTAAATTATAATCGACTTCATCAGGATCACCTTAACGAAATATCCGGGCTAAGGATTTTAAGATGAAAAAACAACGCAAAGCAGTCTCCCTGATATCCGGTGGGCTGGATTCATTGCTGGCAACCAAAGCCATGCTGGAGCAGGATATCCATGTTGAAGGGATAAATTTCTTCACCGGTTTTTGTGTCGAAGGCCATACCCATGCGATCCGTAAAAAGAAAAATGCTACGCCCAAGCGCAATAATTCCTTATGGGTTGCCGAGCAGCTTGGCATTAAACTTCATATTGTTGATATTGTTGAAGAATACAAGGATGTGGTGATTAATCCCAAGCATGGTTATGGGGCTAATTTGAACCCCTGCCTTGATTGTAAGATTTTCATGGTCAAAAAAGCACATGAGTGGATTGCCGAGCATGATTTTGATTTTATTGTAACGGGTGAAGTAATTGGGCAACGGCCGATGTCCCAGCGCCGCGAAACGATGCCCATAATTGCAAGCCAGTCGGGAGCAGATGATTTGTTGTTGCGGCCACTTTGCGCGCAAAACCTGCCGGAAACCAAGCCAGAACGCGAAGGCTGGGTTGACCGGGAAAAACTGTTTGGCTTTTCCGGGCGAAACCGTAAGCCACAAATCGCTTTGGCGGAAAAATGGAAACTGGATGATTATGCCCAGCCAGCAGGCGGATGCTGCTTTTTAACCGATCCAAATTATTCTGGGAAGCTACAGGATTTATGGTCGCATCGTAATGAAAAACGTTACGAGCTTGATGACATCATGCTGTTAAAAATCGGTCGTCATTTACGCCCGCGGGAGAATTTTAAAATGATAATTCCGCGTGAAGAAGGCGAAACACGTTTTCTGCAGGGCTACCGAAAGCAATTTGTCTCCATAAAAACAATCAGCCATAACGGGCCACTAAGTTTGCTTGATGGAGATGATATTAGCGCCGAAGATATTTATCTGGCTGCAGCGATTACGGCACGTTATTCCCAGGGGCGGGATGCAGATGAAGTCACTGTTAGGGTTGGACTACCGGGTGAAGAAGACAGGGAGTTAAAAGTAAAAGCACTTAAGCCCGATGAAATACATCAGGACTGGATATTATAAAA
>CAZPEE010000034.1:5936-14732 GCA_964585525.1 uncultured Cocleimonas sp. | reverse complement strand
TCAGTGTGGAAAAACATCCGCAATTCAATGCGGCTTATACCCCGAACGGTTTGGCTGTTAGGAAACAGGTTGACGTTGGCATTGCAATGGATATTCCCGGCGGTCTGGTCACCCCGGTTATCAGAGATGCTGCGAAACGCCCTTTGGATGAAATGGCAGAAGATTGGGATATTTTAAAACGTAAAGCAAAAAAACAGAGACTTGCTCCCGCTGACTATCAGGGTGCAACCATCTATTTATCAAACCTGGGCATGTTTAGGGTGGTGAAAAGTTTTGAAGCCGTTGTTCCATTAGGTGCTGCTGCAATACTGGCAGTGGGTGCTGCCAATCATGATAACCTCAGTCGATTTATCCTAAGTTGTGACCATCGGGTAGTTTATGGTGCGGATGCTGCACGCTTTATTGACACGTTTGCCAAATTATTAGCAAATCCTGAAGATTTAACAAAATAAGCAATGTCTTCTTCATCGCTCCCTATTTCAGTACTCGCACTCAATCCGGCTGTTGACATGACTTATGAGGTGGATCACCTCATTCCAGACCACAAAGTGCATGCCAGAAAAACCCGTTTTGATCCTGGTGGAAATGGCATTAATGTGGCGCGGGGGCTTAAACGGCTACAGGTTTCGGGTCACTGCTTTAGCGTGCTTGGTGGGGAGATTGGTGATTTTTTAAACGACTTGCTAAGCCGACAGATTGATACAGTTACCATTGAGCGTGTCGAAGGGGAAACCCGTATTAATGGCACAACAATTGAACGGCAGCCAAACGCGCAATATGAAGTCAGTGGCATTGGGCCGCACATACCTGAGGAGCACCTGGAACGCTTGCTTGACGCATTTATAACGAGTACTGGGCAGGGTTTTGGTGTCATTACCGGCTCTATTCAGCAGGATTTACCACGCAACCTATATGCCCAACTGGTGGAAAGATTAAAACAACAGGGCGCACATGCTATCGTAGATGCACAGGATGAATTACTCGTTTTAGCAAGTCAGGCAAAGCCATACCTTATCAAGCCCAACCAATATGAACTGGAACAATTGGCGGGGCAATCTATCGACGGAGTTCATGATGCCGCGTTAGCGGCGCGCAAACTACAAACACAGGGTATTGAACATATTTGTGTATCATTGGGGCCTTTAGGCGCTGTCTGGGTGAGTGCTGAAAATAGTTTTCATGCCAAACCCGCCAGGATAAAGGTTAATTCGACGGTAGGTGCGGGTGATTCCATGGTCGCAGGTATCGTCGCCGGTTTGGCAAGCTCACAAGGGACGCAGGACAATATTGATGACATATTGCGCCAGGGCGTTGCCTGTAGTATGGGAACCGTGATGCAGCCTGGCACAGAGTTGTTTTCTTTTGATGAGTTATCTTCCTTAAAACAACAAGTGAAAATCAACGTGCTTGATATTTAACCCCGATTCCTTGGTGACCTGAAAATAATTTAGAAACAGATAAACCATGCCAGCAAAAACACAACAAACATTACTGACCGTAAATTGCGGTTCATCCAGCCTGAAAATGTCCTTATTTTCGATTTTAAACAGGCAAAACAAAACAACATCAGCATCCTGCCATGATGATCCATTAGCGCTGTTGTTCAAAGGCCAAGTCACTCATATTGGTGGCGACAGCGTATTCAAGGTCAGAGATGCAAAAGGACAAGTAATCATTGAGCAGGGCCACGCAATGGATAATCATGAGCAAGCGCTGACCGCAATGCTCAATTGGCTGGAACAAGAGAACATAACAATAGCCGCCATTGGTCATCGGATTGTTCATGGAGGTAGCCGTTTCAATCAGCCAACCAGAATAACAGGCGATATAATCAAGTATCTGCAAACGCTGATTCCATTAGCACCCAATCATCAACCATCCAATTTGCTTGGCATAAGCCTTTTAAAAAAACGCCTGCCACAAGTACCGCAGCTTGCCTGCTTTGATACAGCTTTCCACAGCACACGTTCCCAAATAGAACAGCGCGTTGCATTGCCTCAAACCAATAAATATAACGCGATTCAACGTTATGGTTTTCATGGTCTATCTTATGAGTATATTGCGAGTACCTTGCCCATGCATTTGGGCGAACTGGCCGAGGGCAAAATTATTATTGCCCATCTGGGACATGGTGCCAGTTTATGTGCGATTGAACATGGCAGTAGTGTTGCAACCACAATGACCTTTACACCGCTGGACGGTATTCCAATGGGAACCCGCAGTGGCTCCCTTGATCCAGCGGTGGTCTTATACCTATTGCAACAGGGTATGAGCGCAACACAAATCGCTGATTTGCTGTATTTTGAATCGGGTTTACTTGGCCTATCCGGTAGCAGCGATGACATGCAGGTTTTAATCCAGCAAGCGAGTCATGCTAATCAAGCCTCAGCTTTTGCAATCAACTATTTTGAGCATTATGTGGTGCGTGCCATTGGCTCACTGGCGGCAGCTATGGGTGGGTTTGATGCGATAATTTTTACAGGCGGCATTGGGGAGCATGCTGATAGCATCCGTGAAACGATTTGCCACAGGCTTGAATGGCTGGGTTTACAAATAGATAGCCAGGCAAACCAGCAAGGAAAATTATGCATTAGCCATAAAAAAAGTAAAATCCAGGCCTGGGTAATACCCACGGATGAAGAACGCATGATAGCCCGGCATAGCTGGAATATGTTGTTTAATGCTCAATAACAAATGACATTATCTTAGAAATTATGGTTTTAACACCTGTTTACGTTCTATCTTCATCTCGCTATCAAAATCGTAAATATGTGGTGATCCTGTAGGTAAATCAAAAGCTAGAATTTGCTCAGCTGACATTGCTTCAATATGCATGATTAATGCGCGCAACGAATTACCATGTGCGGTAACCAGGACTGAATCACCGTTTTCCAGATAAGGTACAATGTTACCCTGGTAGTAAGGAATGGTTCGCGCCGCCGTCATTTCAAGGCTTTCACCATTAGGCGGGGGGACATCATAGCTACGCCGCCAGATATGCACCTGTTCCGCACCAAATTCATGGCGAGCCTGCTCCTTGTTGCGCCCTTGTAAATCACCGTAATAACGCTCATTAAGCTTGTCTGATATATAAATTTTCAGCTCATTCAAGTCGTCCTTTGATGCGACAAAATTTTCATACCACTGGCTATTTGACTCATGTATACGCATATACTGGTCGCACTGCTTATTCTGTTTAAGCACTTCGTACAAAGTGTCCTGGGCGCGTAATAATGAAGAGGTAAACGCCACATCAAAATGGCGCTTTGATAATAACTGCCCTGCTTTACTTGCTTCTTGCATACCAGCCCGGCTAAGTGATACATCTACCCAGCCAGTAAATCGGTTTTGCTGGTTCCAGATAGATTCACCATGGCGCAGTAGTGTGAGTTGTGCTGTTTTGTTGTTCATTTGTTTTGTTATTTACAGGGCTAGCCGACGGATGAAAAGTATAGTGCGATTATCTTTTTGGCAGTGTCATTTAGGTGACAACAATACTATTTTTCTTCTTGTAAGATGTGAAAATAAAACAAGTGTCGTATTTGGTTAAATGGAGGGATACCATGAAAAAGATGCAAACAAAACTGGATGAAATCAAAACACTTATCACAAAATTGAGTAAAGACTATCCGTCAGAAACCAACGCCTTTATGAGCTTTATTAACAAGGCCGAGGCAGGCAAGGCACTGGATGTCCGCCAAAAAGAATTAATCAATGTTGCCCTGGCGATTGCCGCACAGTGCGAATGGTGCATTGCACTACATGTTGAACAGGCATTAAAAAGTGGTGCGAGCAAGGATGAAATCATCGAATCTGGTTTTATGGCAGTCGTTATGCACGGCGGGCCTGCCTATATGTATATGATTCCATTGATGGATGCTATTGCTGAATTTTCTACTGAATAAAACCAAGAGATAAAATAACATGAAAACAAATTATGATTTTTTAATTATTGGCGGTGGCCCGGCGGGAACGCCCACAGCGATGGCGTTAGCGGCTGCTGGAAAACAGGTCTTACTGGTAGAAAAAGGGCCGGGTCTGGGTGGAACTTGCTTGTTCGAGGGTTGTATCCCATCCAAGATTTTACGGGAATCCGCACGCCGGCTTCGTGAATTAAGAGAATCCTCAGATTTTGGTTTGTGCCTGCCCACGCAAGATATACATGTTGACTGGTATGCTATCCAGCAACGCAAGCGCGCTATTTTAAAAAAACGAAGCACGGCGGCATTGCAACATTTAAAACAATTTCCTTCACTTGAACTGGCTATGGGAACTGCCACGCTAGTTGATAACAAACACGCACGTATCACTAGCCACTCTGGTGACACACAAACGATTGAGTTTAATGAAGCCATTATTGCTAGCGGATCAACCCCTTCCCGCCCGCCAATCAAGGGGGTTAACTGTCACTCTGTTTTAGATAGCGAGGCCATCCTGGATATTGACCACATCCCTGAAAAACTGGTGATTATTGGTGGTGGTCCAATAGGTGTAGAACTGGGGCAAGTCTTTAAAACCTTTGGTAGTGAGGTCAGCATACTCGAAGCCGGCCCACGTATACTTGGGCCGGTTGACGAGGAGCTTGCCGAGCGACTTGAGCAGCAAATGATCCAGGACGGGATTAGCATAACCACCGACTGTAAAATCAGTGCCATTTTAAACACAGCGGATGGTGTTTTTGTTGAATATAAGGATGGTGCCGGTGAAGCAAAGCATTTATTAACGGATACTGTCCTGCTGGTTACGGGTCGCCATCCCAATGTTGAAGGATTAGGGCTGGAAAATACCCAGGTGAAACACGGTGCTCATGGCATTGAGGTTAACCCGCAGCTACAAACTGACGAGGCAAACATTTACGCACTGGGTGATGTCATCGGCCAGCCCATGTTTGCACATTGGTCTACAGCGCAAGGTTTGTCACTGGCTAGAAACCTGCTTGGCAAGGCTGTTCCCTTCCCGGATAAAAACACCAACAGTGCCGTTATTTTCAGTGAACCAGAAATTGGCATGGTGGGCATGACCGAGGCTCAGGCAACAGCTGCCGGTATTGAATTTGAAGTTGCCCGTTATGATTTTGCACAGGACGCACGCGCCCAGATTGCCGGCCGGGATAGCGGTCTATTAAAAATCATTTATGAAAAAACGGTGCACAAAATCATTGGTGTGCATGCGCTAGTTGAAGGTGCCGATGACTTGATGGGCGAAGCAGCGCTTGCCGTTAAAACAGGTGTGCCATTGGAAGCATTGGCAGGTGCCATTCATCCTCATCCGACATTGACAGAGTCATTCGCTGTGGCGGCACGGATGGCTTTATCGGCAAAAAAATAAACATACTGGAGCCTGATCAAACTAAAGGGAGCATTAATGTTGAATAAATATAAACACATCCTGGTTGCAACTGATTTTTCCGCAGTTGCAGAACAAGCCAGTAAACAAGCCAGTGGTTTGGCCAAACTGCTAGGAGCCGAACTTACACTACTTCATGTGGTGGAGCATTTTCCTGAAGATATGCCCGAAAATCTGATTCCTCCAGAAAATATTGACCCGGAGGAGTTTGTTTGTGGGCACTATCAAGCCAGACTTGAAAAGCTACGGGACAGCCTGGGGCAAACTGGTGCTAATATCAAAGTACTTCCAAGTAGTCATTCTGCAGGCACAAAAATTACTGATTTCGTTGCACAAGAAAATGTCGATCTTATCGTGTTGGGCGCTCATGGACTCACTAGCTCCAAAGTAAGCCATAAAGCAAAGGTTGATGTGTTGTTAGTTAATCAACCTAAAAAACAGGACGTTGTTATTTAACAAGGATAAATATTATGAAAATCTCTTTCCATGGTGCAGACCAGGATGTAACAGGCTCTTGTCATTTAATCGAATGTGCAGGTAAAAAAATACTCATAGATTGTGGCATGTATCAGGGCGGGCATGAGCTTGCCGAGGAAAATTCAAAACCTTTCGGCTTTGACCCGGCCTCGATTGATTTCCTGTTACTCACGCATGCTCATCTGGATCATTGTGGGCGAATCCCACTTTTGGCAAAACGTGGCTTCAAAGGTGAGGTGATTACTACCTCGGCCTCAATGGAACTGGCGCGCCTGGTGATGCTTGATTCTGCCGGTTTGCAAGAAGAAGAAGCACGCTATCAATTACGCAGGGCTAAACGGCATGGTAAGAAACATGCCAAAGAAATCGAGCCGCTTTATACCACTCTGGACACCTTAAATTGTTTGGAATATTTTGGTCGTCATGCTGAATATGACAAAGCTATATCCATTGCACCTGGAATTACCGCAACCTTTATTGATGCAGGCCATATCCTGGGTTCGGCGAGTATTTTTCTGCAACTTGAAGAAGATGGAAAACAGCACCGCATTTTGTTTTCTGGTGACCTGGGTTACAGTGGACGTGCAATTTTACGCGACCCTGCAACACCGCCAAAAGTTGATACGGTAGTGATGGAAACCACCTATGGAGACCGCTTGCACAAGCAACTTCAGCCGTCTATAGAGGAACTCTACGATGCTATCAATAAAACGGTTAAACAAGGTGGCAATGTCATTATTCCCACCTTTGCTTTAGAGCGCTCCCAGGAAATTTTATACTATCTGCGTGAAGGGATAGAAAATAAACAGATACCACATTACACGGCTGTTTTCCTGGACTCACCGATGGCGATTTCAGCGACACAAATTTTTAAACATCATCCAGAGTGCTTTAACCCGGAAACGCTGGATATTTTTGAAGGCAGTAAAGACCCCTTTGCTTTACCAGGCTTGCATTTTACGCGGGATACCGCCGAATCCATTGCGATCAACCAAATCGACGGTGGTGCCGTCATCATGGCTGGCTCAGGAATGTGCACTGGAGGTCGGGTAAGACACCATTTAAAACATAACATCTGGAATAAACACTGTAGTGTCGTGTTTGTCGGCTTTGCGGCACAAGGTACACTCGCCAGACGTATTATTGATGGCGCAAAGAAAGTTAAAATTTATGGCGAAGAGATTTCCGTCAATGCTGACATATACACTATTGGCGGTTTCTCGGCACACGCTGACCAGGCGGAATTACTAAGTTGGCATAACAAAACGGGGAACCCAAAGAAAACGTTTTTGATTCATGGTGAAAAGAAAAGCATGCAAAGCTTTGCAAAGAAACTTCATGATACTGACGTTGTTATGCCGAGTTTGAATGAAAGCTTTACATTGTAATACTGTAAAAAGAACACATATCCCTGACAACTCCCCATTAGCCCCATTAGCGTAGCCATAAAACGACTACGCTAATGGGCAAATTGAGTCGTTTCCTTAACCCCGCTTAACCCAGAGTGTTCTGTACACGATTAATAAATTGGGCATGTCTGGCACCTGTGTGTTGGAAATGACGATAGACCTGTACTTTAACAAGGTCGGTAATCATCGCAGATACAATTGAATACCCCCAAATCAAGCCTATCTCAGGCCAGCTTATTGGCGTGATCAAACCAAATCCATAGGCTGCCAGCAACGTTGCAGCCAATTTTGTAATGATGGCGGACCAAACCATGATGGGCGCTGGCCAGGGCCGTTTCCAAAAATAGTCTTTGCTGCGTGCGACAAACAACACTAAATGCCCCGCAACTGCCATTTTCAGGAAAACATAGGTCTGAATTTGGGCAATATCCAGTTTCAAATAATCCATGGCAAACAACAACATGCCAAAACTACCGATGACGCCAACAACACCCATTGCCGTCGCTACCGTGATAACTTGGCGCATATCCCAACGCACCGGCTTTTGCTCCAGTCCGGTATGGTCATAGGCGATGGTCATGATGGGTATGTCATTGAAAAATGCCAGCAAAATAATCATGATTGCCGTGATGGGATAAAAATTAAAAAATATCATGGTTAAAACCACGAAAAACATAATCCGGATAGTTTCGCTAATACGGTAGACTGCGTAAGCATTCATACGCTCAAATATGCGCCTGGCTTCTTCGATTGCTTTAATAATCACGGATAAGCCCGGTGCTGTAAGCACTAAATCGGCCGCAGCACGTGCAGCATCGGTAGCACCACTTACCGCGATACCCACATCCGCCTGTTTTAAGGCTGGCGCATCATTAACGCCGTCCCCGGTCATTCCCGTAATATGGTTATGTGCCTGTAGTTCTTTGACGATAGCAAATTTGTGTTCAGGGAATACCTCGGCAAAACCATCTGCTTGCTCAATACGATCAACATCACGGCCATCTGATTTTGATCCCCCCAGGTTCAATTCACTGGACAGCAGTATATTGGTTCCCAGGCCAAGTTTTTCCGAAATTTGTTTGGCAATCGCCAGGTTATCGCCTGTCACCATCTTCATGCTCACGCCATATTTGCGCGCGTGTTCAATGGTCTGTGCAGAATCTTCCCGTGGCGGGTCAAACATGGAAATGATGCCAAGGAACGTCCATTTTTCTGCATCTGCTTCCTTGCGCGCCACACCTAACGCCCGGTAACCCTTTTGAGCAAATGAATCAACGGCTTGTTGTGCCCGCTGCCTTTCCTCATCAGTTAAATCTGACATCTGCATGATTACCTGCGGCGCACCTTTAGCAACCTGGAAAATATTACCCACATCATCCTTGATAGTCGCTTCGGTTCGCTTGTGCACTGGGTCAAATGGCGTAAACGAAAGTTGCTGATAAGCTGAAAGTTGCTGCAGGCCACTTGCCTGCTGAAGCACTGACGCATCGACAGAGTTGTCATTATTCTGACTGGAAGCGAGGGCTGCTGCCAATAAAAGTGATTGTTGTTGCTCGTTTTTATC
>CAZPEE010000034.1:0-5836 GCA_964585525.1 uncultured Cocleimonas sp. | reverse complement strand
CTCGTTTTTATCAGCATCCTTGGCGTTTTTCTGATTAGCATCAAATATTGAAAAAATACCGAGGAATTTCCATTCCTGTGCGTCTTGTTCTTTTAAGGCGACACCTATTGCCTGATAGCCCTGTGCTTCAAGCAGCTCAACTTCCTTTTGTGCACGTACAGCTTCGCCGCCACTTAAACCTGCCAGTTCAATGATTGACTGTGGTTCGCCACGGGTAACCTGAAAGGTATTACCCATGCCATCATCAATAATCGCTTCAGCACGCTGCTTGCTTGCGTCCGCAGGGGTAAAGCCAAGCTGATGGTAGGTGCCTAATTGATCCGGGTGGTTTAATCCCTCCAGCACCGCCAAATCTATGGCATCTTTGTCTTCTGCTTTAGAGGCGAGGGATGCTGCCAACAAAACAGCCTGTTCATCTTCGGCATGAAATAACTCAATTTTACCCAGGGTTAATTTATTCTGCGTTAGCGTACCGGTCTTATCAGAGCAAAGCACATCCATGCTCGCCATTTCTTCGATGGATTCCAAACGGGTGACAATCGCTTTTCGTTTTGACAAAACCATTGCCCCTACAGCCATCGTCATGGACAAAACTGCAGGCATCGCGACAGGGATGGATGCAACGGTAAGGATTAAGGCAAACTGCAAAAGTTCCAGCCAGGGTGTACCCCGGTGTAATTGGAAAAGTACCAGAATAGCAACCAGAGCCAGACTGACATAAATGAGATAGTCGCCAATCGTTAATACCGCTTTTTGGAAATGGGAGACTGTTTTGGCCTGTTCAACCAGGCTTGCTGTTTTACCAAATTTTGTTTGGGTGCCTGTTGCTATGACCTGAGCCACAACTTCTCCCTGTTTGACCACGGTGCCAGAATAAGCCTCATCGCCAGATTGTTTGCTAACAGGCAATGATTCTCCGGTAAGGGCTGATTGATCCACGCTTAAATAATCACCTTCAATGATTTTTACATCAGCCGGAATAATGTCTCCGAGGCGTATTCTCACGACATCATCGGGTACAAGCAGTTGTGAATTGATTTCTTGCCACTGACCGTCACGCAGTACTTTTGCTTTTAGAGCCAATTGTTTTTTTAGTGCATCTACAGCATTTCCGGCAGTAAATTCTTGCCAGAAACCTACCCCGGCATTAAAGAACAGCAATGCCAGGATAATCCCTAAATCAACCCAATGCTGTACGGCACCTGAGAGAATGGCTGCGATCTCGATCATCCAGGGAATTGGTCCCCAGAAATAACTCAGAAGGCGTAAAATCAACGATTTCTTTTTTTCCACGAGCGCATTCGGGCCAAACTCTTTCAGGCGTTCTTCAGCCTGGTCTGTAGTAAGCCCCTGAATGATTGAACTTGTTTCCTTGTTTTGCTGGCTCATCACACTATTTCCCTCACAAATGTATTTTGAACTTACCGTTTTAAATATGAAACCAGTACTCCGTCAATATTGGTTTGATGGATTCAGAGCAATCCAAAGCGTTCAAGACAAGGCAAGGGTCGCAGGTAATGGTCATTCCCTTACCAAGACCCTTAACGCAGTATTGGACGCTTTGGGTTGCTCCCTTCGGGCGAGCCAATGTTGATGGAGTACCAGGGATTAACAAGCGGAGTTTAATCGTATTGGTTTGAATCTGGTGTCATGTAAATGACAGTGTCGAAATATTTTCCATTGTCACACAAGTGACAATAAGCATTTTTAACTGGTGTTATTATTAACAACCGAATATTTGGAGAATTTAACGATGTTGCAATTTATACCCACCCATGATGAAGGAAAAATCCTGGCTATCCGTGCCTCAGGCAAATTGAATCATCAAGACTACCAGTCATTTTTACCTAAGCTAGAAGAAAAAATTAAACAATACGGCCAAGTATCATTGCTACTTGAGCTAGATAATTTTTCTGGTTGGGATTTAAAAGCAGTAAAAGATGATTTTAAATTTGCGTTCAAACATATGGGAGACCTGGATCGAATTGCCATTGTTGGTGATAAGGCATGGGAGCACTGGATGGCTATTATGGCAAAGCCTTTTGTGCCACTTGGTTCAGTACACTATTTTGACCGTGAAAATTTACAGGAAGCCTGGGACTGGTTGCGTGAAAAAGAGAATGTGGAAATTGCAGCTGATACGCTTTCGCCTTATCGAAGCATTCTGGTTCCGATTGATTTTTCACTCGCCGCCAAGCATGCTTGTAAACGTGCCATAGAGCTTGCCGGTTTTTACGATGCCAAACTGCACCTGCTCCATGTCACGCAAGACATCCCACTTTATCCCAGTACACTGTATCCTATGGATGCGGGCGGCCTGGTGGTTGATTTCCCTTATAACTATGAATTAACCCTAAAACAGGAACAACAGCAACTTGATTTTGCCAAGGAACATATGAAAGCATTTGTCGAGCAACTCGATGTTACTTGTGATTTGGATACAGAGGTGTCACAAGGTGAGATACGCAATACGATCCTTTCCTATAGCGAAGCTCAAAAAACCGACTTGATGGTATTCGGGTCAACAAAAAAGAAAGGGTTAAAAAAACACCTTGGTTCAATCCCGACTCATATACAAAATCATGCACGTTGTGAAGTACTGCTAGTGCCTCTGCTTGCACAACATTCTGAGATGTTTTAATACATTCATGCAAGGCAATATTAATAAACACTTTCAAAAACAGCCACTGTGGATTCTCTTTGTGGTATTGGGAAGCTTTTTGTTAATTGCACTGAGCTATCAACTCTATTCTGCAATTGCTTCTTACCAGCGGATTATTCCACTGCACCAACATATGAGCCATCTTAACAAGTTGCAAGCGATCTTGTCAGATGTAGAAAAAGGCCTGGCCGAACAACTCCCTGAAAATAAAACATTAACACCCGCAGGCAGACAAGTAATAGGCAATTCTTTGCAACAATTTCTCAAGGAAGAAAAAAGTTTTGCACCCAGTACGGACTCAAACATCGGCAAAGCGTTGCAGCTGCTTGATAACCGGGATGAGCCAGCACGTGATACCTTGCTCAAGATCCTTACCATATTACGTGAGGTGTATAAGCAAGAGAGCATAGAGCATAAGAAATTAACCCAGTCACTAAAAGATGCTGCACAGTATGAAATATGGCTTGGTTTATTTTTGCTCCTGTTATTACCTTTAGGCGCATTTTTTATTTTATTTTTAATGAGAAAACGTATTTTCCAACCACTCAATCAAATGGGTGACTTGATGCAACTACTGGCAAACCGGCAGTACCAGCGTATATCTGAAGATCAAATAGACCCGGCATTTAGACCCATCGTGAGCAACTATAACGCTATGGTGGTTCGTTTGTCAGAGCTTGAAAATGATCATTTGGAATATGAACACAAGCTTGAACAACAAGTCGAACAGGTTGCCCGCACCCTCATTGAACAACAACAAAACCTTGCCAACAGCGAAAGGCTAGCGGCGCTAGGCGAGATGACGGCAAAACTTGCACATGAGATTCGCAACCCGCTTGCAGGCATAAAAATGGCATGCACCAATCTACAAAATGACCAAAGCCTTAATGATGATGTTAAATCTCGTATAACACTTGTCAGCAATGAGATAGACCGGATAAATCAATTGATTAATGACTTGTTACAGCAAAGCCAGCATAAGCCAGAACCCTTAACCAGGATTAACCTTCAGCATACGGTTCAAGAACTGATTAGCCTCGCGCTATTTTTAATACCCTCCCATATAAAGCTACAAAGTAACATTGCACCCAAACTTGTCTGTAATTTACCTGAAACCCAACTACGACAAGCCCTGCTGAATCTGATCATCAATGCAAAACAAGCCATGGCAGAGCAACCCGGTACAATTTCGCTAGAAGCCCGCAATGAAAATGATGTCTTGATAATCACTGTTTGCGATCAGGGAAGTGGCTTTTCAGAATCATTTCTCAAGCAAGGTATCCGCTCATTTAACACCAATAATAAAAAAGGAGGCACAGGTCTGGGCTTATCAATGGTAAAGCGTTTCGTGCGCAATCTGGATGGCGAATTGGATTTAAAAAACCAGCAACCACAAGGTGCCTGCGTGAGCTTAAAAATTCCATGTAACTCAAAACCACAGGATATTTAACCATTAATGGCCGATACAATACTGATTATTGAAGATGAAGCGCTTTTAGGTAGCGAGCTTGAAAGGCACTACAACCAGCAGGGTTATGAAGTCATTTGGGCTAAAACCTATGCTGATGCAGTAAAAATCATTAGTAGCAAGAAAGTTGACCCTTTAGTCATTTTGTCTGATCTCAACCTTCCTGATGGTAATGGGCTTGATTTAATGGAACAAAATAAGTTCCGTGTGCCGGGGTGCGAGTGGATATTCTTGACAGGTTATGGTGATGTACCAGATTCGGTTAGAGCCTTGCGCCTTGGTGCGTTCGACTTTTTAACCAAACCCTGCCCCTTAGAGCAACTGGACATAACAATCCACAGTGCCCTACGCAGTGCCAAAGCACAAAATCAGCTACTCAAAGAAACACACGGTGCAAGCAAGCAATACACTCCTGATGTGATGCTCGGCAGTAGCCCGGTTGCAGAACAAACCAGGCAAATGCTGGAACAACTCAGCCAGGTTCCTTTTAGTGCCATGATTATCACTGGCGAGACCGGCACAGGAAAAGGTTTAGCCACCCGTATTTTGCACTACAACAGCCCAAGGGCACAAAAGCCACTGGTGGAGCTAAACTGCGCAGCTTTGCCAAAAGATCTGCTGGAGTCAGAGCTATTTGGCCATGAGGCTGGCGCTTTCACCGGTTCCAAAGGTCGACATCGCGGTTTGGTAGAACAAGCGCATGGCGGTACTTTATTTCTGGATGAAATTGGTGAAATGCCGCTTGAGCTACAATCCAAACTCTTGAAAGTGTTAGAGGATCACAAGTTTCGTCGCCTTGGCGGAGAGCATGAAATTACCGCAGATATCCAGGTTATAGCGGCAACCAACAGAAACCTGCAGAATGAAATACGCGATGGCAATTTCCGTATGGATTTATATCATCGGCTTAATGTTTTTGATTTACGGTTACCCGCCTTACGCGAACGAATCCAGGACTTACATGAGCTAGTGCCACATTTTGTCAATGAATTTAATCTCAAATCGAATAAAAATGTGACTCAGATTTCCATCCAGGCATGGCAAGCAATGGAGCAATACTCCTGGCCAGGTAATATACGGGAGTTACGCAATGTACTGGAACGCTGCGTAATGCTATCAACAACAGAGCAGTTACCCGAGCAGTGGTTACAACTGCAAGCTGAACCCCAATTAACAACGGGTAAAGTGACTATTGATAATACGGATAAACAGCTCAATCATAATAATACCGTAGAGCCAGACAATCCTGTCAACATGCTTGCACAAACCGATCGCCTGTGCCTGGCTATTGATGGTTCCATGAGCTTTGATGAAATGGAAGCAGAAATTATCCGTAAAATGCTAGAACAGTATGATAATAATGTGACCGAGGTGGCGAGGATCTTAAAAACAACCAGGGAAAAAATACGTTACAGGATTGAAAAATATAAAATACGCTTGTAAGTTAAATCCGCGAAGCTAAATTCTAATCGACTTAATCAGGATTTCCTTAAGAAATATCCGGGCTAATGCGGGAAAAGCGCAAAATGTTCCCTCGCCGTATTTAAAATAGTCACTACACCAATATGTTTGGTTTTACGGTACATAGAGATCGCGTAAAATGACTCCATTACTTCTGACGTTTCACCTATCATTCGCACATTAAAAGTCACTTCAACTTCTTTTGCAATAATTGAAGGGGCGAAAAAAACGCCAGCACCTCTTTG
>CAZPEE010000033.1:0-14765 GCA_964585525.1 uncultured Cocleimonas sp. | reverse complement strand
CCGATCAGTATATCCTGAAGTTCCTCCAGCTTTTTCCATTCGCCTTTATCTGCAAGGTCAGCCTGCTTTGGCCAGCTTTCGGGTTCGTGCATTTTAAACTGGGGGCCACCATTATCCAGTATCGCCTTAATCGTATCACGGTCGGCACTTTTGAGTTGTGCAAAGTTAAGGATACCCGCTTCGTTCAATAATTGTTCTATCTTGGGGCCGATACCTTCGATTTTAGTCAAATCGTCAACATAATCGGTTGTTACTGATGTTTCTGTCATTGCGTTATTTTCATTTTTTTGTAATGTTTTGTCAGAAGCTGAACTAAGACTCATAATATCATCACGGCCACCGACCATGAAATCCTGGTATTCCTTGAGTTTGTCCCATTCGCCACGATAAGCCATGCCCGCCTGGTGGGGCCATGATTCGGGTTCATGCATTTTAAACTGCGGGCCCGCCTCATTAAGATAGTTCTTAAGTGTATTCCGGGTGGTTTTATGGAGTTGCTCGAAGGTGAAAATACCGTGACTATTCAGTACCTCTTTTATCTTGGGGCCAATACCTTCAATTTTGGTCAGGTCATCATTGCTATCTTTATCACCGTCCGCATTTTGTGACAGTGTTTCCTTGTGCGATTTTGTTAAACTGACCGAGTCATCTCGTCCGCCGACCATGAAATCCTGGTATTCCTTGAGTTTGTCCCATTCGCCACGGTAAGCCATGCCCGCCTGGTGTGGCCATGATTCGGGTTCGTGCATTTTAAACTGGGGGCCAGCGTTATCAAGATAAGACTTTAGTGTATTACGATTACTTTTGTGTAATTGTTCAAATGTTTTGATCCCTTTTTCATTGAGCACTTCTTCTATTTTAGGGCCAATGCCTTCTATCTTCTGTAGGTCATCATGTGTTTTACTTTCACTTATGTTGACAATTTTCTCATCGCGTGAGAAAGCATTTGAATTTTCGAAGGATTTTCCCGTTGATTCTTCTGTTGATAACAATGTAGAGGGAGTGTCAGTTGATAAATTTCTACGTTTTATTGTTAAATAATCCTGATATTCTTCCAGCTCATCCCACTTTGCATCCCTGGCTAATTCAGCCTGTTGCAATAATGACTCGGTATCAATGGTTTTTGTACCCTGGTTGTGGCCTGCAAGGTATTTTTTCAGCGTATCATGATTCGTTTGATGAAGTTGGCTATAGGTATAAATACCCTGTGAGTTAAGTGTTTTTTCAACATCAGGTGTAATACCAGCAATTTTTGTTAATGCGTCTTTTTCAATGTGGTGAGCTGGCTGGGTATCGTGATTAGCACGAAAACCAGCTTTTTCCTTCGTGTCGATAGAATCAATGTCTCGCGTATCCTGGATGTGCAGTGAAGCTGTGGCTGATTTAGCTTCACGGCTCGTGGATGTGCCAGGCTGGTTGTTACTTGACCTGGTTCTTCCAGCAACATTGCGTGAGCGGTCTTTAAAACTCTGGTAATCACTTAGCTTTTTCCATTCACCTTTAGCCGCCAGGCTTGATTGGTGAGGCCAGGTTTCAACTTCGTTTTTGGGAATGTTGAAGTCAGGTGTGTCCATGATGGAATAAAGTGTTTCGTGATTAGCATCTTTTAAATCAATGTACGATTTAATGCCTTTGCTACGCAGAAGTGATTCAACCTTTTCATCAATACTGCTGATTTTGGTTAAATCATCTATTTTGGGTGTTGAATAGTCAGATTGTTGTTTTGCATCTTCACCGAGTTTTTTTACGGTATAACTTTGATGCGCCTGTTGCGGTTTGTTGGGTTTAACCATGACAGAATCTGACCCATATAATGAGGATTTCTGTGTATTTTGATAGGTTTGGTTACCCGTGGGTTTTTTTGAAACCTGATCCTGATAGCGCTGGTTTTCATGCTGGTTATTGTGCTCCTGGTTGTGTTTGTTTGCGCCTTTCTGAGAGTTATCCAAACCGCGCAGTTTTCTGATAAGCCAGCATAACAGACAGCCTAGTAGAAACGCACCGGCAAGCATGGGTAATATTTCCCAGGTTGCATCTGCTCCAGAACAAGTTTTTGTAAGATTGTTAAACATGGTTTATATCCTGTTTTTTCTGGCTTTTTATTTGCTTGTCATAGTCAAAAAAGCCGGATTTTTAATAATTAAACTCTATTCGCCGGTATCGTTGTTGTCTGTAGGAACGGGAATGATTTCAACACGCCTGTTCTTGAAGCGACCTTCTTCCGTACTGTTATCCACCAATGGCTGGGATTCGCCACGAGAGATAACATCAATTTGCTGGAAAGGTACACCTGCATCAATCAGTAGTTCCCGTATGACCATGACGCGACGCAAGCCGAGTGCCAGATTGGCTTTGGCTGGGCCGATATTATCAGTGTGACCGGTTAATCTAATGGTATGTTCAGGGTTCGCTTGCATCCAGGTGGCAATTGCCATGAAATAACGTGATACTTCCTCAGAGACTTTTGGTTTTTTCGAGTTAAATGGGAAGTAAAGCCGCATGGCCGCAGGGAATTTTCCCTTGGCGGGGTGGATTATCTCGGCTGTCACCTGGTCAGTTTTTTCTGATGTAGGTTCATTAGCCTCTGATCCTGTAGGCGTTACCCTGGCTGCTTCCTGTTCCGCTGATGCGTTGTCTTTTGCCTGCCTGGTTTCCTGTGCCAACTCTGTTGTTGGTGTTTCAACTTTAGCTGTAGCAGTAGCAACACCAACAGCATCCTTATCCAGCGCATCAATAATACCATCGTTATCAGAGTCCAATGGCTTTTGCGTGTCTTTGCCTATTTCTTCTGCATCATTGATGCCATCACCATCCGAATCGGCTGTGAGGGGGTTGGTCCCGAGGATTGATTCAAGCCGCGTTGGTAAGGTATCACCATCATCATCGGCATCCAGCGCATTGATAACACCGTCCTTGTCAGTATCCAGTGGCTTGTTGATATTTGAACCTATTTCTTCAATATCATCAATACCATCATTATCCGAATCGGCTTTTTCCTTGTTGCTACCAATGTTTATTTCTTGATAGTCTGGTATGCCGTCATTATCAGTATCCGTATTATCTTCAGAATCCAGTGCGTCGATAATACCATCGGCATCACTATCTTTGGGTTTATCCAGTTGTTCGCCAATCTCTTTAGCGTCAGGGATACCATCACCATCGCTATCGGCGAGCAGGCTGTTGGTGCCTAACAATATCTCGGTAGCAGTATCCAGGCCATCATCATCATCATCTATATCAAGCGCATCAATGGTACCGTCCTTGTCGGTGTCTAATGCTTCAAGGTGCTCTGGATCATCAAGTTTTATGCTGGCTTCTTTAAGGTCATTAATGCCATCGCCATCGGTATCTTTGAGAAGGGTGCTGGTGCCAATTTTTCCTTCTAACAGGGTGCTCAGCCCGTCATTATCATCGTCATCATCCAGTGCATCAATAATGCCGTCTTTATCGGTATCAATCGGTGCTGACAAGTCTGCACCCAGCTCTTCGTTATCAGCAATGCCATCGCCATCCGTGTCAGCTTTTTGTGGATTTGTTCCAATGCGCTTTTCGTCAGCATCAGATAAGCCATCGCCATCCGTATCCGTTGTGGCAAGATCGTCAGCAGGGCTGGTTTCTGCGGGAGTTACGGATGTTGCTGCTTGATGGGCTGCGGGTATTTGTTCGGTAAGTTTTGTTGGTTTTTTGGTCCCCGTGATGCTGGTGTCAGCGATACTGGATTCATGCGTTGTATCACCACAACCACATTTTAATTTTGTGTAATACCACCAACTACCAAGAAACCAGAGCGCGCTAGCAATCAAGGTCAATAAAATGAGCATTATCAGCGTGGTTTTTTTCATGAAGTGGGGTTCCTTCGTGTGAGCTATGCCGGGGTAACAATCACTCTACATCAATATTATCAACAAAAGATAGCAAACATAGTTTACTGACTATGAAGCTCAATTTCTAATAAGGGGTTAAAATTTATACAATTCATTTATAAGCGTTAAAGGACACAAGAGCAGCAATGAACCAGATAGAGTCATTAAGATAGGGGATAAATGGCGAGGCAAACTCAGCTTTCAAGGGCATCGCTACGCTTTAAGGCAAGTTTGTGTATCCATAAGCTCAAGCCCATCGTTAATAAGACTGAAGCTGCAAAAACACTTAGCCCATAGTGCACATCGACTTTAGCCAGCACCCCCAGTTTGACAGAGACGAGCAATAAGGCAACGACAAACACATCCAGCATAGACCATTTTCCAATCGTTTCAATCACCTTAAGTGTTTTGTCCAGAATTGAGTTTTTTGGGTATTCCAGGTTAAGTATAAGCACCAGGCTGGCAATTTTTATGATCGGTACACACAGGCTGAAAAGTGCAATAACAATAAATAAAAACCATTCTTTTTGTTCAAACAAGCCCCTTATGGTTGAAAATAAAGTAATGGTATTTTCAAAAAAATACATTTTTTCCAGGGTAAGCAGGGGGGCAGTCACTCCGATGATGAGTGTTGCCAGCGCTACCATGAGCAGTAAATTAATCAGGATTCCCTGTTTTGGAAACAGCTTGATAAGTGATTTCATACGGAATATTTTCTCTTGGATTTATAATAGAGATAGCCTATTGCATTGAACTTGTTAGAATACATCCTTTAATGATGATGAATGAACAAGTTTCAAGTTTTATTCGAGTCTTTGCCGAAGGTGACTTTTTCGGGTAGAGCGCTCTCAAGATCAACCATGAAGACAAGGAAAAGCTGTGTTAGAAAATTACCGTAAGCATGTAGAAGAACGCGCCCAGCAAGGGATACCACCCAAACCACTGGATGCCCGGCAAGTTGCTGAGCTGGTTGAATTATTAAAACAGCCACCTGCTGGCGAGGAAGAATCCTTGTTAGACCTTATAACAAACCGGGTTCCGGCAGGAGTTGATGAAGCTGCATACGTCAAGGCCGGGTTCCTGGCGGCACTAGCCAAAGGCGAAGCGGAATCGCCCCTTATTAACAGGATTAAGGCGCTAGAATTATTGGGAACCATGCTGGGTGGCTATAATATTCAACCACTCATAGATGCCTTGCAAGATGATGAACTGGCTCCAACCGCTGTAAATGCATTAAAACATACGCTGTTAATGTTTGATGCTTTCCATGATGTCAAAGAGCTAGCCGATGCGGGTAACACCTTTGCGGCAGAGATTCTTAAATCATGGGCTGATGCTGAATGGTTTACCTCGCGTCCCAGCCTTGCTGAAAAAATTACCGTGACTGTTTTTAAAGTCCCCGGTGAGACCAATACCGATGATTTATCACCTGCGCCGGATGCCTGGTCGCGCCCGGATATCCCCCTGCATGCACTTGCCATGCTCAAAATGCCACGCCCTGATTTTACCGATAAACCACTTGAAACCATTGAAGAACTTAAGCAAAAAGGTTTTCCGGTTGCCTATGTTGGCGATGTGGTGGGTACGGGTTCATCGCGTAAATCCGCAACAAACTCGGTGCTCTGGCACATGGGCAATGATATTCCTTTTATTCCGAACAAGCGCGATGGCGGTTATTGTTTTGGCTCCAAAATTGCACCGATCTTTTTTAACACCATGGAAGATGCGGGCGCCTTGCCGATTGAAATGGATGTTTCCAAAATGGCAATGGGCGATGTGATTGATATTTATCCCTTTGAAGGCGTTGCCAAACGCCATGATTCTGACGAGATTATTGCCACGTTTGAGCTGAATACACCGGTACTGGTGGATGAAGTACAGGCGGGTGGGCGTATCCCGTTAATCATTGGCCGTGGATTGACAGAGCGTGCCCGCGAAGCGCTCGGCATGCCGCCAACAGATTTGTTTGCCAAGCCGGATGAGCCAGAGTCTTCCAGCAAAGGCTACACACTGGCGCAAAAAATGGTGGGCAAAGCGTGTGGGCTTGAGGGTGTGCGCCCCGGTCAGTATTGTGAGCCTAAAATGACCACGGTGGGTTCCCAGGATACCACAGGACCAATGACCCGTGATGAACTCAAAGACCTTGCCTGCCTCGGTTTTTCGGCTGATTTAACCATGCAGTCGTTTTGCCACACGGCTGCCTATCCGCGTCCGGTTGATGTTGATACACAACATACGTTGCCAGACTTTATGATGAACCGTGGCGGCGTTTCGCTACGAGCCGGGGATGGCATAATACATTCCTGGTTAAACCGTATGTTACTACCGGATACGGTTGGAACGGGCGGCGATTCACATACCCGTTTCCCGATTGGCATTTCATTCCCGGCTGGTTCCGGCCTGGTGGCATTTGCTGCTGCGACAGGCGTGATGCCGCTGGATATGCCAGAATCGGTATTGGTTCGGTTTACAGGCACCATGCAACCTGGGATTACACTGCGTGACCTGGTTAATGCGATTCCTTATGCGGCGATTCAAAAAGGTCTGCTAACCGTTGAAAAGAAAGGCAAAGTGAATGTCTATTCAGGCCGGATTATTGAGATTGAAGGCTTGCCTGACCTCAAGATCGAACAGGCGTTTGAATTATCCGATGCCTCTGCCGAGCGTTCTGCCGCCGCCTGTACCGTTAAGCTCAACAAAGAACCGATTGAAGAATATTTGCGTTCCAATATCACCATGCTGAAATGGATGATTTCCGAAGGCTACGGTGATGCACGTACCATTAGCCGGCGCATTGATGCGATGCAAAACTGGCTGGATAATCCGCAGTTGATGGAAGCTGACAGTGATGCCGACTATGCAGAAATCATCGAAATTAACCTGGATGATATTAAAGAGCCATTGCTCGCTTGCCCGAATGACCCGGACGATGTCAAGCCCTTGTCAGAAGTTGCCGGTGTCAAGGTGGATGAGGTTTTCCTCGGCTCCTGTATGACCAATATCGGCCATTTCCGTGCCGCAGGCAAACTGCTTGAAAAAGCGGGCACAACTGTACCCACCCGCATGTGGGTGGTGCCGCCGACAAAAATGGACGAGCATCAATTGATGGAAGAGGGCTATTACAATATTTTTGGCCGCGCCGGTGCGCGTACTGAAATGCCCGGCTGTTCACTTTGCATGGGAAACCAGGCGCGTGTGATGGCTGGTGCCACCGTAGTGTCAACCTCAACCCGCAATTTCCCCAATCGGCTTGGCGATGGCGCTGATGTGTATTTGTCATCCGCAGAACTTGCCGCTGTGACCGCCTTGATGGGTAAGCTACCAACGGTTGAAGAATATATGAAATATGCCAGCGAACTGGATACCTTATCGGATGATATTTACCGCTACCTGAATTTTGACCAGATCGAAAGCTTTCAAAAGGCTGCAAAACAAGGTGAACTGAAAATCAAGGATATTCCTGTCGTCGTGTCTTAGGTATAATTGACGCTAATCGATTTTTTTAAACAGAGGAAGGAGAAAATAATGAGCAATAATGCTTATGCGCCACAACAGCAACAATCGACCAGTAATGGTTTGTCCATAACCGCATTGGTTTTGGGTGTATTATCAATCGTACTGGGTATATTAGCTGCAATTCCGGGGATTATTGTCGGCCATATTGCACGTTCAAAAGCCAAAAATAATCCACAGCAATATGGCGGTGGCGGCATGGCGCTGGCAGGCTTGATTTTATCCTATGCCGTGTTGATTTTAACGGTTGTGATGGCATACATGGTTTTCAATAACCCGGAAATGCAGGAAATGGTCCAGCAGGCGATGGAGCAGGCAAAACAGGCACAGGAAGCCATGCCAGCACAATAACCATTCTGTTTGAGTTATTACGGATGCCCCGTGCAAGCTATTCTTCGCGGGGCATTTTATGATAGATTTAATCCAGCCCTTTTCTTTAACGCAATTCTTTTTTATTGGCCTGATTTTTATCTGGACAGGTTTTGTCCGCACGGGAATTGGCTTTGGTGGCGCAGCACTGGGTTTGCCATTGTTGTTGCTAGTGGATGATGAACCGCTGGTTTTTTTACCTGTCATTGGTTTGCATTTATTGTTTTTTTCATCCATAACCCTGGCTACCCGTTTAAAAAATGTCAACTGGACTGTGATTTCAAGAATCATGGCGATTATCATTTTGCCTAAAATTGCAGGCATCATGGGCTTGTTTAATTTTCCCAATAACTGGCTGGTGCTTGCCGTTTTTAGTATTACCCTGTTTTACGGCTTTATCTGGCTGTTGAATATCGCCATAAAAAGCCAGAACAAAGGGGTTGATTTTTTGTTGCTGGTGATAGGTGGTTATATCAGTGGCACGTCCCTGATTGGTGCGCCATTGATCGTGGCAGTGATCTCGCGTTATGTGGATCGTTTCCAGTTACGTGAAACGCTATTTGTACTCTGGGTTATACTGGTGAGTATTAAAATGTCTGCGTTTGTGCTGTACGATGTCGATTTGCACTGGAAACTTGCACTGCTCCTATTGCCGCTGGCAGGCATCGGGCATTATATCGGATTAAAAGTGCATGATGCGCTGGTCAGTACAGGATCAGTCACGTTTCATCGCATCCTTGGTGCGGCTTTAATCGTAGTTTCTTTTGCAGGACTGTTCAAAACATTGACGATATGACAATACAAACACAGCAAACAGGCAATTTTATAGCGATTCACCATGTGAGTGTGGTGGTTGCCGATGTCAGAAAATCACTCGATTTTTATTGTGGGATACTCGGATTACAGCAGGATCATGAACGCCCTGGGCTGTCTTTTGATGGTGCCTGGCTTGCGGTTGATGCTGCCAATACCCAGCAAATCCATTTATTACAAGTGGATAATCCCGACAGCACCACACGGCCTGAACATGGGGGCAGGGATAGGCACACTGCATTCAGGGTCAAAAATATTGACCTGATTGAAGCATCCCTGAAACAGCATAATATCCCTTTCACCAAAAGCCAGTCAGGGCGTGTTGCACTTTTTTGCCGTGACCCCGATGGTAATACCCTGGAGATTATGCAATGACAACATCCTCAACAAACAGGGACGCTGCAAAAGTGAGTACAGCAGATAAGGATTTTTATACGGCATTTACAGGTGCTTTCCAGGGGATTCTCAAATGGGAAAATCTTGACACCTTGTGGGATGTTGTAAAAGCCCGCAAAGAAGACTGGTTTATCTATGCCATCGGTGAAAAACCACCTGAAAAAACAGCAAGCCGCGTTGAGCTAAAACACTTTATTGATGAGCTGGATAGGTTACTTCGTCGGGAACATGGTGAAGAATATTGCGGGATTGTTTATACTGACGACATACAAGAGCCAAAGTTTATAAAAATATTTGACCCCAACAACATAGGCACATCTTGTAGTATAGCGAAAACACCACCCTTGCCAGGCTGGATTTTATCGGTAGCCCCGCCGATTGATTTGCCCGACAAGCTACGACAAGAAACGTTTCAGGATAAAAGCAGGAAGCGTTGGTGGAATACGTTATTTTCTTAATGTTAGTAAATCAGTATGAGAAAATAGAATTAGAAAACACAACACAAACCCATTAATAATAAGAACGAGTGTAGAAAAATGAATACAAAAACAACCCTCCTTGGCGTACTAGGCCTGGTTACTGTTGCCGGTGCTGGATACCTTTATACAAATAGTGATCAGGATATGTCCACCATGCCACAGCAAATAGGACACTATCTACCAGAAGCGGTTCTGGATTATTTACCAGAGTCATTTTCACCTGAAGCCGCCGCAACAGCCCCTGTAGCTGTCGTTGCTCATTCAGATCAAGCTGGCCAGCCACAAAATCAACAACCTGAAGAGACTGTCGTTGAAGCAGCTAGCCAGGCACAACAAACGGCTGGTGCTGAATCAACTGAACAAAGCGCGGCACACGTTACGGTTGAAGCCGCAAACGACATGGCACCAGATACCATTAACGCGGATATGATGAGCGAAATTGACCAATCGGTTGCTGATGTATCAAATGAAGCTGAGGCTGCCAAAACCCCGGAAACGAGCGTCATTAATGAGCCTGAAACATCAAAAGAAGCATTGGCGTTACAGAAGCAGATTGCAGAAGTGAACAGTAAGTTAGCTGATCTTGATAGCGAAAAAGAAACGCTGGAAGAACGATTCCAGAAAGTACTTAAACAAAACCGTACCTTAGCGCTGAAACTCAAGGAAATTGATGAGCAGTTGAAAGTAAACATGAAATAATATACAGTTTAAGGTGCGCAAAGCATGAGTAAAAATCTTTTGATAAAAAGACGTTAAATCATAGACACTCTTAAAAGCTTTCGAGTAGAATACGCACAATAAAAACGGGATGAGGTTCTGATTTGGAATTCATCCCGTTTGTGTGTGTAGCATCTGGATTTCTCGAGTTAACCTCATTTTTCAGCCCCCATTGATATGAGTTTAGGCCCCCTCGAATTCCGGCGCCATGCAATCTATGCAAAAACCTGGAGGCTAGCTTTGACTAAGCGCGCAATTTTGGTACTCGAAGACGGTAGTCTATTTCGTGGTAAATCAATTGGATTTGATGGTAGCACCGTTGGCGAAGTCGTGTTTAATACGTCGCTCACCGGTTATCAGGAAATACTCACCGATCCATCCTATGCCAGCCAGATGGTGACGCTAACTTACCCACATATTGGTAACGTCGGTGCCAACAGCGAAGATGAAGAGTGTGACCAGATTCATGCTTCCGGCTTAATTGTTAAAGATGTGCCATCGCTGCATAGCAACTGGCGCGCACAAGAATCACTCCCGGATTATCTTCAGCGTAAACAGGTCGTTGCCATTGCCGATATTGACACCCGCCGTTTGACCCGCATCCTCCGCGAAAAGGGGGCACAGCGAGGTTGTATCCATGTATGCGATGAAGTGACTGATAAGCTGATTCAGGAATCCCAACAAAAAAGCCTGGATTTTCCCGGACTGAAAGGCACTGACCTTGCCAGGGTTGTCAGCACCCAGTCACGTTATGAGTGGCATCAGGGAAGCTGGGCGCTCGCGCCAGAAAAGTCCTACCCAACACCAGCATCGGCTGACTACAAGGTCGTTGCCTACGATTTTGGCGTAAAGAAAAATATTCTGCGGATGTTGGCTGACCGGGGCTGCCATGTCACCGTGGTGCCTGCACAAACACCCGCCGAAGAAGTGTTAGCCATGAACCCGGATGGCGTTTTCCTTTCCAATGGCCCTGGTGACCCAGAGCCGTGTGATTATGCCATAGAAGCCATCCAGCGTATTTTAGAGAAAAAAATACCCACCTTTGGTATTTGCCTTGGGCATCAACTGCTTGGACTTGCCAGTGGTGCAAAAACAGTCAAAATGAAATTCGGCCATCATGGTGCAAACCACCCCGTTCAGGACCTGGATAGCAAAAAAGTCATGATTACCAGCCAGAACCATGGTTTTGCTGTTGATGAAGATAGCCTGCCAGATAATATGAAAGCTACGCATCGTTCCCTGTTTGATGGTTCGCTACAAGGTTTACGCCGTACCGATTGCCCTGCCTATAGTTTTCAGGGACACCCGGAAGCCAGTCCAGGGCCACATGATATTGCGCCCATTTTTGATCAATTTATCGACTTGATGAAAGGGGAGAATGCGTAATGCCAAAGCGTACCGACATAAAAAGCGTACTGATTATTGGTGCCGGGCCGATTGTCATAGGCCAGGCCTGTGAGTTTGATTACTCTGGCGCGCAAGCCTGTAAAGCATTACGTGAAGAAGGTTACCGGGTGATTCTGGTGAATTCCAATCCGGCGACGATTATGACCGACCCGGAAATGGCCGATGCAATTTATATCGAGCCAATACAGTGGCAAACCGTTACCGAGATCATCAAAAAAGAAAAGCCTGATGTGCTGTTGCCTACCATGGGTGGTCAGACTGCGCTTAACTGCGCACTGGACCTTGACCGTGAAGGCATACTTGAAAAATACAATGTGGAAATGATCGGTGCACAAAAAGAAGCGATTGACATGGCGGAAGACCGTGAAAAATTCCGTGTTGCCATGGATGAAATTGGCTTGTCTTCAGCGCGTTCTGGCGTTGCGCACAGCATGGAAGAGGCGAAACAGGTTCAGAAGGAAATGGGCTTCCCAACCATTATCCGTCCCTCTTTTACCATGGGTGGTTCAGGCGGTGGTATTGCCTGGAATATGGATGAGTTTGAAGCGATTGTCGAGCGTGGCCTGGATTTCTCCCGTACCACAGAAGTTCTGCTTGAAGAATCACTACTGGGCTGGAAAGAATACGAAATGGAAGTGGTGCGTGATGCCAATGATAACTGCATCATCATCTGTTCCATCGAAAACCTCGACCCCATGGGTATTCACACTGGCGATTCGATTACCGTTGCACCGGCACAAACACTGACCGACAAGGAATACCAGATCATGCGGGATGCCTCGCTGGCGGTACTGCGAAAAATTGGTGTTGAAACGGGTGGTTCCAACGTACAGTTCTCGATAAACCCCAACGATGGGCGTATGGTGATTATCGAGATGAATCCGCGTGTCTCGCGCTCCTCCGCGCTGGCTTCGAAAGCTACCGGCTTCCCGATAGCCAAGGTTGCCGCCAAGCTCGCAATTGGCTACACCCTGGATGAGTTACAAAATGAAATCACCGGCGGTGCTACACCCGCATCATTTGAACCCAGCATTGATTATGTTGTGACAAAAATCCCGCGTTTTACCTTTGAAAAATTCCCCAAGGCTGATTCACGCCTGACCACACAGATGAAGTCGGTGGGTGAAGTCATGGCGATTGGCCGTACTTTCCAGGAATCCTTCCAGAAAGCCTTGCGTGGGCTGGAAACCGATATTGACGGTATGGATGAGCGCGTTACCGAATTTGACGATGAAAATACCAAAAACATACTGCGCCGTGAGCTAACCGAAGCAGGCCCGGAACGGATTTTATATGTTGCGGATGGTTTTCGCTCTGGCATGGGCCAGCAGGATTTATTTGATTTAACCAGCATTGACCCCTGGTTTTTAAACCAGATTGAAGAGCTGGTTTTGATCGAAAACGACCTTAAAAACAGAATGCTTGGCGATATTACGAAAGATGAAATGTTTGAACTTAAACGTAAGGGTTTTTCCGATCGTCGTTTGGCAACATTGCTACAAAGTAAAGACAGGGAAGTACGCAAAACACGTCGTGACCTGGGCGTGCGTCCTATCTATAAACGCGTAGATACCTGTGCCGCTGAATTCTCAACCGATACCGCCTATATGTATTCGAGTTACGATGAGGAATGTGAAGCCAAGCCGTCTACAAACGAAAAAATCATGGTGCTGGGTGGTGGCCCCAACCGTATCGGGCAAGGTATCGAATTTGATTACTGTTGTGTACATGCGGCGCTGGCGATGCGCGAAGATGGTTATGAAACCATTATGGTCAATTGTAACCCTGAAACGGTTTCAACCGATTATGATACTTCAGACAGGCTATTTTTTGAGCCATTAACGCTTGAAGATGTACTGGAGATTGTCGACCTGGAAAATCCCAAAGGCGTGATTGTCCAGTACGGTGGACAAACCCCGCTTAAGCTGGCAGAAGAACTTGAGGCCAGTGGCACCCCCATTATTGGCACCAGCCCTGATTCCATTGATCTTGCGGAAGATCGCGAACGCTTCCAGCAAATGATTGAAAAACTGGGCCTCAGGCAGCCACCCAACCGAACTGCGAGAAGTGCTGATGAAGGTGTAAAACTGGCAGAAGAAATTGGTTACCCCTTAGTGGTAAGGCCGTCTTATGTACTGGGTGGGCGAGCCATGGAGATTGTCCACAATGAAGAAGACCTGCGTACCTACATGCGCGATGCGGTCAAGGTGTCGAACGATGCGCCCGTGCTTCTGGATCGTTTCCTTGATGATGCGATTGAAGTGGATGTGGATGCGATTTGTGATGGCAAGGATGTACTCATTGGTGGCATCATGCAGCATATTGAACAGGCTGGTGTGCACTCGGGTGATTCGGCGTGTTCTTTACCGCCTTATTCCTTAAGTGAAGCAGTACAGGACGAATTACGCGAACAGACCCGCAAAATGGCGTTGGCACTTAATGTTATTGGCCTGATGAATGTACAGTTTGCAATTAAAAAAGGCGATAATGACGAAAACATCATTTACGTCCTGGAGGTGAACCCACGCGCCTCACGTACTGTGCCTTATGTTTCTAAAGCGACAGGTAGGCCGCTCGCAAAAATTGCAGCACGTTGTATGGCCGGTGTTTCCCTGGCTGAGCAAGGTGTGCTGGAAGAAATTATTCCCGATTTCTATGCGGTTAAAGAAGCGGTGTTCCCGTTTATTAAATTCCCCGGGGTAGACCCGATCCTTGGTCCGGAAATGAAATCCACAGGTGAAGTGATGGGTGTCGGCAAAACCTTTGCCGAGGCCTATGGCAAGTCACAACGTGCTGCCAGTGTCGATTTTCCCACCAAAGGTGGCACGGTCTTTTTGAGTGTGCGTGAAGCGGACCGTAAAGCCGTAGTTGGCATCGCCAAATTACTTCAGAAACTGGGTTTCAAGCTGGTAGCAACACGGGGCACTGCACGTGAGTTACAACAAGCGGGGCTGGAATGTGGTATTGTCAACAAGGTGCATGAAGGTCGCCCGCATATTGTTGACCTGATTAAAAATGAGCAAGTGAACCTGATAGTCAATACCACTGAAGGTAAAAAAGCGATTGCCGATTCCTATGAAATCCGCCGCGAAGCATTACAGGGTAAAGTGACGTATACTACAACAATAACCGGCGCATGGGCTTTGTGCCAGGCAATGGAACATCAGGACAAGGAAGAGGTCTATCGTTTACAGGATTTGCACTGAAA
>CAZPEE010000032.1:0-15121 GCA_964585525.1 uncultured Cocleimonas sp. | reverse complement strand
TTAGCGGGGTGATGAAAAAAACTGACGCTTATAAAAAACAACCGGTAAACGAGACACTGCGTGAGCTACGGGTGGATATCAGTCAGGGACTGTCCACTGAAGAAGCCAAATTGCGCCTGAAAAAATTTGGCCCTAATACGATTTCCGAGAAAGAAGAACCGCTCTGGCACCGGCTGTTCAGGCGCTTCTGGGGGCCGATTCCCTGGATGATTGAGATTGCTGCACTGCTATCCGCGCTGGTGCAGAAATGGGAAGATTTCATCATCATTATCATTATGTTGCTGGTTAATGCCTTTCTGGACTTCTTTCAGGAACATCGTGCGCTAAATGCACTAAAAGCACTTAAACAAAAACTGGCGCTTGAAGTCACGGTTATACGCGACGGAAAATTTATCACCATTCCATCAAAGGATCTGGTTCCAGGGGATATTGTCAAACTTCATATCGGCGATATAGTCCCGGCTGACGTAAAATTGGTTAAGGGACAATACCTTTCCATTGACGAATCAGCGTTAACCGGCGAATCGTTACCGGTTTCTAAAAGAACTAATCAGGTTGCCTACGCCAATACCATCGTCAAACAGGGTGAAATGCTGGGTGTTGTACTAAATACCGCGAACCATACCAATTTCCATTCTGTCGTGGCACTGGTCGCCAAGGCGAGCCTCGAAGAACGCAGCCACTTTCAAAAGATGGTGATCAAAATCGGTAATTTTTTGATCATTCTCACCATCGCGCTGGTTGCATTAATCATTGCGGTCGCACTGTATCGCGAAGAAAACCTGCTAGAGATTTTACGCTTTGCCATGGTGTTAACTGTTGCAGCTATTCCTGTTGCCTTGCCCGCGGTACTTTCTGTCACCATGGCGGTCGGTGCCACCAACCTGGCGCGCAGGCAGGCGATTGTTTCACGCTTGACGGCGATTGAAGAACTCGCTGGCGTGGATGTCTTTTGCTCCGATAAAACGGGTACGCTGACCAAAAACCAGATGCAAATTTCCGACCCGGTTGTCTTGCCGGGTCATACGCAAGAAGAGCTTTTCCTTTACGCTGTTTTAGCGTCACAGCTGGAAAATAACGACCCGCTGGAAATGCCACTGTTTGATTACATGCAAAAACATTTTCCAGGTACAGACTGGCAATCATACCAGCAGCATCACTTTATTCCTTTTGATCCTGTTCGCAAACGCACCGAAGCTGAGGTAAGCAGCCCAGAGGGTGTGCATTACCTGGTTATCAAGGGCGCGCCACAAGTCTTGATCCAGATGGCTAACCTGGATCAATCAAGCAGCCGCGACATACAGCAGAAAGTCGATGAATTGGCGAGCAAGGGATATCGCACCATCGCCGTTGGCGAGGCAATTGAACATGGCCCAGGGCTGCAGCTGATCGGCCTGATTCCCATGTATGACCCGCCACGGGAAGACTCACGCGAAACCATCCAGAACATGGCGGATTATGGCGTGCAGGTTAAAATGGTCACGGGCGACCATATCGCCATTGCGCGCGAAATTGGACAGCTCATGGGCTTAACAGGGCGTTCCGTTATCGCGACGGAACTCAAAGGCAGTAGCCAGCAGCCTATCAAAGAGCTGGTCAAGGTGCTTTCCCAGGCAATTGTACAAAAACTCAAACCAGAAATTTCGCTAGAGCAAGCCCGTACCTTTGCGGATGAGGTCTTGGCTCAGGTGCAGTCACAATTCGATACCGACGCACTGGACAAGGAATTTATCCATACGCATGAATCATCCATTATAAAGATGATCGAAGAAATCGGCATCTTTGCGCAGGTGGTTCCTGAAGACAAATACCGGATTGTCGATACCCTGCAAAAGGCCGGTCATATCGTCGCCATGACGGGGGATGGTGTCAACGATGCGCCCGCGCTGAAAAAATCGGATTGTGGCTTTGCGGTGTCAAACGCCACAGATGCTGCCAGGGCGGCCGCAGATATCATCCTCACCAGCTCCGGGCTTTCGGTTATTAACGAGGCAATTAAACAGGCGCGCATTACCTTTGAGCGCATGAAAAGCTATACCATTTTCCGCATCGCCGAGACTATCCGTATCATTTTGTTCATGACGCTCAGTATTGTGGTCTTTAACTTTTATCCAATTACTGCCCTGATGATTATTATCCTCGCGCTGCTGAATGATATTCCCATCCTGGCAATCGCCTATGACAACACCAAAATCATGAAAAAGCCGGTTGTCTGGAATATGCCAGAAATATTGACCGTTGCTTCAACACTCGGGATCGCAGGTGTCATCTCATCATTCCTGCTGTTTTTTATTCTGGACAAAATGAATTTTTCGACTGAAATGATACAGTCCTTGATGTTTGCAAAGCTTGTGATTGCAGGTCATGGCACTATTTACAACACCCGCATAGATGACTGGTTCTGGAAGCGCCCCTATCCGTCCTGGATCTTATTTTGGGCAACATTCTCAACCCGCATACTGGGAACACTGTTTGCCGTGTATGGTTTTTTGATCACACCCATTGGCTGGACTTACGCAGCCTATATGTGGGCTTATGCGCTTGCCTGGTTTGTTTTCAATGATGTGATCAAAATGATGACTTACCGCTATTTACGCCAGCATGGTGAATATAAACAGTAAGTTTTTTAAAATGGTCTATAAAGGATCTATAAAGGAAACGTCATAGAATGTGATAAATCGACATACAGATAGCACATCCATGATGACATAAAGGGAGAAACAACATGACAGATATAACTGACGAATTACAACAAACCATTGATGAGATGATTGATGACACGCGAGGCATACTCGCAGCGGATGAGAGCACCCCGACCATCACCAAGCGCTTTGCGCCGCTTAACATTGAATCAACCAGCGAAAACCACCGTATTTATCGGCAAATGCTGTTAAGTACGCCTGACCTTGGAAAATATATCTGCGGCGTGATCCTGTTTGAGGAAACACTCGCTCAAAAAATGGATGATGGCACCCCTATTCCGCAATATGCTGCAAACCACAACATCGTCCCTGGCATCAAGGTTGATAAAGGCAAAGGGCCATTGCCGGGCGCACCAGGTGATTTGATCACCTATGGCCTGGATGGGCTGGCTGACAGGCTCAAGGCTTATAAGGAACAAGGCGCCCGCTTTGCCAAATGGCGCGAAGTCTACCCAATAACACCGCAAAACCCGACTAACCCTGGCATACATGCCAATGCCGAAATGCTGGCACGCTATGCAGCGGCCTGTCAGGAAATGGGTATAGTGCCGATTGTGGAACCCGAAGTTCTCATGGATGGCGACCATGAAATTGACCGTTGCGCCGAGGTTACCGAAAAGGTGCTACATGCCGTATTCCACGCGCTGCACCGGCATCATGTGACACTGGAACATATGATACTCAAACCCAATATGGTATTGCCCGGCAAGGACAAGCGCATGGCAGAACCGGAAGAGGTCGCCAAAGCTACGCTCACCACACTCATGCGTAGCGTACCGGCGGCGGTTCCCAGCATTAACTTCCTCTCCGGCGGACAAGGCCCGGAAGAAGCTACCCGTAATCTGAATGCTATCAACCAGTTACGTGGCAAAGCTCCCTGGCAGATCAGCATTTCCTATGGTCGTGCATTACAACAACCCGCACTGCATGCCTGGGCAGGCAAAGCCGAGAATGTTGAAGCAGCGCAGCAAGCATTACTAAAACGGGCACGCCTGAATAGCCTTGCGCGCCAAGGACGCTACAAACCAGAAATGGAAAATGATTAACGACAACCTGTATCAACTAAAAAGGAGAAAACAATGAGTATGTCCATTACAGCCAAATATGATGATTATGAAGGTGTACGCAACGCTGAAGACGATTTAAGGTCAACAGGTATCGAATCAGATCGCATCCTGATCGACAAGGAAACAAATCGTATCAAGGTCATTATCGCCGATACCGCCCACCCTGAAATTGAAGAAATCCTGGGACGCCATAACCCGGTTGAGGTAAAAGAATTTCACGAGGAGGACTAATTTAACCTGAATCCGTGACTTCAAGCCCTGGATGTCTCACCCAGCGGGAAATCCAGGGCTTGCGGCCGATTACGTCAGGACACAAGCTCACCGCGTAGTGAATTAGGTAAAGCCTCGGTTATCTTCACATCCACAAACTGGCCAATCAGGCTTTTATCACCGGCAAAATTAACCGTGCGGTTATTTTCCGTTTTACCGGCAATCTCCGCGTCGTTTTTAACCGATATGCGATCAACCAGGACTGATACCGTGGTGCCGACCATCCTGGCACTGATATCGTGTTCCATTTCAGTGATGCGTTTTTGCAATTGATAAAGCCGTGCTTTTTTTACATCCATTGGCACATCATCAGGAAACGATGAAGCAGGTGTACCCGGCCTGGCGCTGTAGATAAAGCTGAAGCTGTGGTCAAAACCGACATCTTCAATCAACTGCATGGTGTCATTAAAATCCTTGTCCGTCTCACCCGGAAAACCAATAATAAAATCGGATGACAAACTCAGGTTAGGTCGAATTTCACGCAATTTACGGATTTTCTGTTTATATTCAATCGCCATGTGGCCACGCTTCATTGCCGCCAGAATCCGGTCTGAGCCACTCTGGATCGGCAAATGTAAATGATCGACAAGTTCTGGCACTTCGGCGTAGGCCTGGATCAGGCTATCGCTAAATTCCACCGGATGCGAGGTGGTGTAACGGATGCGCTCAATCCCTTCAACCGCAGCGACAGAATGGATCAACATTGCCAGGTCGGCAATTTCTCCATCGTGCATTTCACCACGGTACGCATTCACATTCTGCCCCAGCAGGTTGACTTCACGAACGCCCTGTTCTGCCAATTCGGCAACTTCAGCAATCACATCATCAAAAGGGCGGGAGATTTCCTCACCACGGGTGTAGGGAACGACACAAAAGGTACAGTATTTGCTGCAACCTTCCATGATCGAAACAAATGCGGTCACGCCCTCTGCCCTGGCTTCAGGCAAACGGTCAAATTTTTCAATTTCAGGGAAAGAGGTATCAATCACCAGTTCGCTGGTCTGTTTTGCCTCACGCACCATTTCCGGCAGGCGATGTAGTGTTTGCGGGCCAAACACCACATCCACCACGGGTGCGCGCTTTTGTAGCTCTTCGCCTTCCTGGGAAGCCACACAACCGCCCACACCAATCACCACGCTAGGATTTTTTTCTTTTATTTTGCGCCAGCGGCCAAGTTGATGGAATACTTTTTCCTGTGCTTTTTCGCGGATTGAACAGGTATTCAACAAAAGTACATCGGCCTCTTCCGGGTTATCGGTCAGCTCCATACCATTTGCGTCATTGAGCACATCCAGCATTTTTGCCGAATCATATTCATTCATCTGGCAACCATGTGTCTGGATAAATACCTTGCCCCCGGTATCGGCAGCAGGCTGGATTTTAATGTCTGTTTTATTTGAGTGCATTGTGTGTTTCGTTCAATCAAAAGAGCCAGTTATTATCTGCCATGTCTGTTTACTTGTCACCCGTAATCACACAATAAGCAAAAAACCATATAGGCCAATGGCTTAGCTAGTATGACTTAATGTAATCTATTTGGTTTTGGCCACAACTTAGGCTATAATCAGCCATATCAGCGAAAACGTTGGGCCGTTTTCGTTGAAAAAATGAAAAAATAAAGGGGAATATCATGAAGCGTACTACTCTCGCAGCGTTCGTCGTTATCGCATTGATTGGCCTTGATGCCAGCATATCGGTGACTCATGCACAAACAAAAGTCAAAATTTACAAAGTTACCAAGGTCTCCCAAAGTGGTAAATTACGTTTACGTGCCTGGCCAAGCACTAAATCCCGTATTAAGGCATCATTACCTCATAATGCCAAAGATCTGGTGGAGACCGGTAAACAGCTCAGCAAAAATAATTCTCGCTGGGTTCAGGTGAAATGGCAAGATAAAACAGGCTGGGTGAACGCTCGCTACCTTAAAAAGACAGGCGTGTTAGTGCTACGCGACAAAGATGACGCGAAAGCAACCCAGGTTATTGCCAAACAAACCATTCGAATTGATCGCAATGCCAACAGCAAAAAGATATCAAAAGCACAAAAAATCGTTGCCGCACGTGTTGAAGCACAAACTGAAATGCAAAACCCACCGAACGAATACCAGGGTGACCGTTACGACCAAACACTAAAAACGGTTACACCTGTTCATGTTGCCAGCAAAATGGCCTATTCTCCTAAAAAAGACAGACGACATACATCTAAATGGATGTTGAGCTGTTCGGGTAGCGCACCTAAACACTGGAACATGAAAATGGACGTTGCCGAAAAAAAGCTCTATGTTAAACTGGCTGGACAGGAAGAATTCAGTGTTCCCATGACCTACAGGAAATGGGCACCAGGCGGACAGGTTCGTATGGAAATTGGCGGAGGAAAAGGCCGAAACCTGGTGGATGCAACACTGGAAAAGACCCCTGCCTGTAGCAACGGGTTAAATAAAAATAACTATTCCTACATGGTAAATGTGGCTGTAAATCGGGGACAATTACTATCAGGTTGTTGCGCTCCTATTTCACAATAGTTTTATATTAATGACCAAATGACCAAACAAAAAAAGCCAGCGATGCTGGCTTTTTTTGTTATTGGGCTAGCCCTTCATGAAACATTGGGCTAAAACGGAATATCATCATCAAAATTATCAAAGTTCTGCGGTGCCTCTGAACCTTGCTGCTGCGGTGCATTTTGTTGTGGTGCACTCGCTTGTTGTGGCGGCGCGCTGTTCTGTTGATAATCACTGCTTCCACCTGGTTTACCACCCAGCATTTGCATTTCACGCGCTACAATTTCAGTTGTATAACGATCCTGCCCACTCTGGTCTTGCCATTTGCGCGTGCGTAGATTGCCTTCAACATAAACAGTTGAACCCTTTCTTAAATATTCGCCGACTATTTCAGCGAGGCGGTTAAAAAACACCACACGGTGCCATTCCGTTCTTTCTTTCTTTTCGCCTGATGCCTTGTCTTTCCAGGTATCCGTGGTGGCAATACTGATATTGGTGACTGCTCCACCGCTTGGCATATATTTAACTTCCGGGTCTTGTCCGAGATTACCGACTAAAATGACTTTATTCACACTGGCCATACTTGTATCCTTCCGATTATTTACTCCGTGCAGTCTACATGAAATTCCATTTGAACTAAAATTGATTTTTTTGTACCAACTTGCGGACAACATTTTTATTAAAACGGATTTATGTTAAATGGGCTTTTCAAAATTATTAAGAAAAATTGCAACCGGGACAAGCGAACAACACTGCGAGCTCAAGCTACTTGAAGCACATCAGAAAAACTGTTCCAGGCAAGAAAGGCAGCGCCGCAACAAAAACAAGGAAACGAGACGCGTTGATTTAATGCCGGGCGTATATAGCATTGACGTTATTCACCATGGCAAAACGCTTGAAATCAAACGCCAGCAAGACCCGGACGCAACCATAAACCCGCGTTTTGCAAAAATATCACGCCCCTGCCCACCTTTTTGTATTCAGCCGATGCAACTGGCTCCGGGCATTGAAACCATTGGTGAAATCGAGATGCTCGCTTATCTGCAACAAGCTGGAAAAGATGATTCTATCCTGGTCATTGATTCACGCATCACGCAATGGGTTGAAAAAGGCACCATTCCAGGATCAATACATATTCCATGGACATCATTAGCCCGCACACAGGGGGCAACAACCAAGGCTATTGTTCACATTCTGCGTGAACATTTTGGTATGGAACTGATTGAAGGCAAAAACTGCGCCGATGTCAGTAAAGCACTGGCTAAAAACGCACCGGAAAAAGTTTTCAACTTCCAAAATGCCAAAACACTGGTTTTATTCTGCAATGGCAACTGGTGCGCACAAACCCCGAATACCATTGAGGCATTGTTAAGTTTTGGCTATCCACCGGAAAAACTGAAATATTATCGTGATGGCATGCAAGGCTGGGAGTCACTTGGCTTAACCACGGTTGTGGACAAACCAAAAAATAACAATAAACGTGCAACAAGCTGTGACAACTGGTTTGTTTCTATTGAGAAATAGTGCAGTCTACAATATCATCTTGCTTGATTCTTGCTCAGTTTAAGGTAAGAACATGAACCCGATGATGCCAATAAATCAGGCACACCGCACACAGAAGCAGCCTAAATGCCTGACAATCAAGCTTATGCGATTGAAGTCGTATCTGATACACACGCTTTTGCGCAACTTCGCGACGAATGGACGTATTTGAATGATGCTTCCAGCAAGGGCACTGTCTTTATCTCCTGGGAATGGTTGTTTAACTGGTGGCAAGTTTTTCAGGATGATGGCAAACGAACGCTGTTTATTCTCGTGTGTCGCGACCCGCACAATACACTGATGGGAATCGCACCTTTACAACTTGTTTATAATCCAAAACGCTATTTCCCCTGCAACCGTCAACTACTGTTTTTAGGCACTGGCGAAACAAAGGATGAATCAATTTTTGGCGAATACATGGATTTATTGATCAAACCGGGCCATGAATCTCCGGTCTGCCTGGCCTTTTCAGATTACCTGTTTGAGCAACGATCATTATGGGATGGCGCCAAGTTCCAACAATTACTCGGCGATTCACATTTATCCAGCTTGTTTCAACAGCAATCCCAGCACATAAGCCAGACCATCACAGAAAACGGCTTCCGCACCTATATCAAGCTACCAGAAACCTATAAAGAATTTTTAATGGGCCTGCGTAAAAAAATGCGCAACAACATTACACGCAACTTTACACGCCTGCAAAATGAACAAAAGGTTACGATTAAATCGATCAACGATGGGCTTGACCCGGATTATTGTATTTCAACCCTGGCCGAATTAAACCGTGGCCGCAGGGAAAACCATAACCATGACAGCGTGTTCAACAGCCAGAGATTTGAACAATTTCACCATAAACTGGTTAACTATTTACTCCCCTTAGGCAAGGTACAACTACGTATCCTGTACTTTGATGATAAGCCGGTTGCCTCAATTTATGGTTTTCTCGACAAGGACTTCTTGCATATTTACCAAAGTGGCTTTAAAAATGAATATGCACAGCGCTATTCTTTGCTGACAACACTGTTAAGCCAGGAAATTTCAGCCAGCATTGACAACCCAAAGATCAAGGTTTTTAATTTCATGTACGAAGACCATGAAGCAACCTACAAAAAACGTTATTCATCATCCACAGAAACCATGTATGACATTGCTTATGACAAGAAAACGCTAAAATGCCGGCTTTTTCAATTCATCCACGGCCCTTTTAAAGCACTGGTCAAGAAACTGTTAGGCAAAACCTAAAATCTGTTAACCCAGATTTCTCACCGGGTGGCGAGATGATCATCAAGCATCAAAAGAAAAAGCTGTACGGCTTGGCTCATCCAGTTTGGACAAGCCTGTTTCACTCTTCGCATCTACCTTTAAATCAGATACATAGCTCTTTAAACGACTACCTTTGTTTAATAATTTCAAGCGGTTCAGCGCATAATAGCTAAATGACTTTAAAGCCGGAATGAAACCGTCAACCTTGGTCGAGCGATTTTTAATACCCAGTTTCTTCAAAATATAATGGTTCGCGCCATGCACACCGTTTAAGCGGCGGCTTTCGCTGGAACCATAACTGGTCGTCAGCGACACATTCAGATCAATATTTTCAACCCGGTGCGGCGAATGCTGCGGCCAGGTCACCAACTCACCAGGCTTTAATTCAAAACATTGCGCATACTCATCAAACCATGACTGATACGGCAAATTCTCATGGCGCTCTTCGCCGATAATTTCTTCCACATAATGCTGCGGTGTAAAACGCTCATCATGAGCCGGGTAAACCCACACTTTTTTGCGGCCCTTCAAATGCCAAAGCATATTCGGATCAGGGTCAAGGTGTAAATAAACCTGAATGTTTGGCGATGAAATCAATAAAGCACTAAACGACGGTTTTGCCTGGCTTATATTGGGACAATGATCATCAATTTTTTGGTAGATAGCGGCAATCAACTCAGCATACTCTTTTTTATACTGGTCAATATTAATCGCATTAATCCAAATCCGGCCTTTTTTCAAGGCAGCCAAGATCTCCTTACCAGAGCATTCGGCGATATGCACCGGCATCCATTCATGATGCTTTTCCGGATTGCTTCCCATGGTATAGCACTGTAGCCACTGGCGTGGATAAGTATCCAGCAAATCAAGCAGCGCTTCATCACTGAATAATTCAGACTGGTGATAAGTATGTTGAGACAACTGTACCTTCAGGCTAAAGTTTTCGTACTCTGCCTGAGTCCAGTTAAAACCATCCTGAAAATTTTCGCTGATCATCATGTTTTATAACTTTTTCATTTATTTGGCGTTTTATTATAAACCATTTTATTAAACCCTGGAGGTGACCCTTCAGGGTCGCAAAATAACACAGCGTTTTTATTATCTTTTCTCCATGCTCTCTGCGGTTCTCTGCGTTAAGCTTTTTTCATCCACGGCGGTGTCGGCATTTCTGGTGGCAATGGCGCTACGGGTGCTGGCGGTGGAACCAGCCCACTGTTATCAGCGAGCGCATTCCCCTCGCCCATGGCTGCCTTCATTTGCTGGTCCTGAATCCAGTACAGTTTTGCCTGTTGCTGCGCCTGGAATAATTCAAATTCTTTGGATTGGTAGGCTTCAAACTGGGTGCGTTCCTGTTCCTGGTATTTGGCAAAATCTTCCTGGTCCATGCGTTGTTTCATGTTCAGGCCCTTGCGATCCTGTTCCTGGTGCGCCTTGAATTCTGCCCAGTCAGTTTCCCACCAGTTTTCCTGCACGTCCTGTTCACTGATTTGTGGAAGCATATCAACATCGGGATTATCCTTTGCAACCTGCTTATCCAGTGTTTCGCTACCAGGGAGTGGTGTATTTAAAATCTCCTTGATACGCGCCAGTAAACTGTCATCGTCACCTTCTTTAATCTCAGAAGGCAACTTGATTGTTGGTTTTGCTTCTGTTCCGGGCAAGGGTGCATTTAGAATTTCACCCATGCGTTCAAAAAAACTTTTCTTTTGTTCTGTCTCTTGCTCACTCATATCATCACCTCCATTATTTTTTATTGGTTTTCAAAAAACGGGTAGACCAGACCAGAATAACCGCGCCGATTGTTGCCGTGACAATCGTTGCAATCAAGCCACCCGTGGTATTACCCAAACCTGCCAGCGCCATTAAATAACCACCGACAACGCCTCCGGCAATACCCAAAATAATATCACCAATAAAACCAAACGGTGATGTACCGCCCATGATTTTACGTGCCAGAATGCCTGCGACTGCGCCAACAGCCAGCCATACCAATAATGTCCAAAGTGCCATTTCTATCTCCTTGCGATTATTACGTTTATCTATATAAGAATATTAGAATATACTACCTTTTATCACTTTGCAAAATTAACTTGTGCTGATTTGATTTGATGTTAGCCTTGTCAACCATGAGAACACGTGTAAAAATTTGTGGTATCACCTCGGTTGAGGATGCAATGAGCGCCTGTGATGCCGGAGCAGATGCCATCGGGCTGGTTTTTTATGATAAAAGCCCGCGTCATGTCAGCATTGAACAAGCAGCAGAAATTTGTGCCGCATTACCCCCTTTTGTCAGCAGTGTCGGTTTATTCCTTGATCCATCCGCCGATTTTGTTGAATCTGTTCTGGCAAGCGTACCGCTTGACTTGTTACAATTTCACGGCTTGGAAACAGCGCAATTTTGCAGTTCATTTAATCGACCTTATATTAAAGCCGTGGGCATGAAAAACATGCAGGGCGGTGACAGCTTTGCAAAATTTTCTGCCTATGCCGACCCGTTTAACGATTGCAAGGCTTTTCTGGTCGATAGCCATGGCAGTGGCAAGGCAGGCGGGACAGGTGAAGTGTTTGATTGGGGCTATGTTCCACTTGATTATCACAAACCGATCATACTTGCAGGCGGTCTAAACCCGGATAATGTTGCCAGCGCGTTAGAGCAAGTACCCGTTTATGCCATTGATTTAAGCAGTGGCGTAGAAAGCCAGCCTGGTATCAAAGACAAACAGAAAATTATGCAGTTAATGAAAGAGGTAAAACGTGTCCAGTGCAAACAATAAAATAGGTGACTCCAATCTGGCTGAGCTTGACCTGAGCAAGGTTGACTGGAACGCTTATCCTGATCAAAAAGGCCACTTTGGCATCTACGGTGGGCGCTTCGCCGCCGAAACATTAATGGAAGCGATTGATGAGCTGGGCGCTGCCTACAAAGCACTCAAAAACAACCCGCAGTTTCAACACGATTTTGACAACGACCTGCGTCACTATGTCGGCCGCCCTAGCCCTTTATATCACGCGATGCGCTGGTCAAAGGAGCTTGGCGGCGCGCAAATTTACCTGAAACGCGAAGACCTTAACCATACCGGCGCACACAAAATCAATAACACTATCGGCCAGGCGCTACTTGCCAAACATATGGGCAAAAAACGGATTATCGCCGAAACAGGCGCAGGCCAGCATGGTGTTGCCACCGCAACCATCGCTGCACGGCTGGGCCTGGAATGCGTGGTTTACATGGGCTCGGTGGATGTTGAACGCCAGGCACCCAATGTCTACCGCATGAAATTACTGGGCGCAGACGTCAGCCCGGTAACATCCGGTTCCAAAACATTAAAAGATGCACTCAACGAAGCGATGCGCGACTGGGTAACCCATGTTGATGACACCTTTTACTGCATCGGAACGGTGGCAGGGCCTGACCCCTACCCTGCGATGGTGCGTGATTTCCAAACGGTTATTGGCCGTGAAGCCAAACAGCAATGCCTGGAACTGACCGGCAGATTACCCGATGCGCTGGTTGCCTGTGTTGGTGGCGGCTCCAATGCGATTGGGCTGTTCCACGAATTCCTACCTGACCTTGATGTTGATATTTATGGTGTCGAGGCCGCAGGTTATGGACTCGACACAGGTAAACACGCCGCGCCACTGTGTACTGCAGACCCCGGTGTTTTACACGGCAACCGCATGTACCTGATGGCGGATGAAAACGGCCAGGTGATCGAAACACATTCCATATCAGCCGGGCTTGATTACCCCGGTGTTGGCCCGGAGCATTGCTTCTTAAAAGACACCGGCAGGGCGAACTACGTTGCCGTTACCGATGACGAAGCGATGAGCGCATTCCACGCACTGACCCGTATCGAAGGCATTATACCGGCACTGGAAAGTAGCCATGCGCTCGCCTATGCGATGAAACTGGCTCCTACCCTGGATAAAGATAAAAACATTATCGTCAACCTGTCCGGCCGGGGCGACAAAGATATCAACACGGTTGCAGCACTGGAGGGCATCAAGCTATGAGCAAACGATTGGACACATGCTTTGCCAAACTCGCTGAATCGGGCAAAAAAGCACTCATACCCTACATCACCGCCGGTGACTCCAACCCGTCTATTACGGTTCCCTTGATGCACCACATGGTCGAATCTGGCGCTGACATGATCGAACTGGGCGTGCCTTTTTCCGACCCGATGGCAGATGGCCCGACCATACAACTCGCCTGCGAACGCGCACTTGAACACAACACCAGTTTACGTGACGTCATCGCCATGGTAAGTGAATTTCGTCAACAGGATGAGGCCACGCCGATTGTGTTAATGGGTTATTTAAACCCTGTTGAAACAATGGGTTATGAAATATTTGCAGAATCAGCATCAAAAGCCGGTGTAGATGGGCTACTCACCGTAGACCTGCCGCCCGAAGAAGCCGGAGAATTAATACCGGCCTTGAAATCACACCAGATTGACCCGATATTTTTACTATCACCAACCACAACTACAGAGCGTACCGAATTAATTGCGACAGCGGCTAGCGGCTATCTTTACTACGTTTCTTTAAAAGGTGTTACCGGCTCCAGCACCTTGAATGTTGATGAGGTTGCTAAAAAAGTGGCTCAAATCAAACAGCATACCAATTTACCAGTGGGTGTTGGTTTTGGCATTAAGGATGCTCAAAGCGCTGCGGCTGTCAGCGCGGTTTCCGACGGTGTTATTGTCGGCAGCGCCATTGTAAAAATTATTGAAAACAACCCCGATGATGCTGATACAATCCTCAAAGACATTGGTTCGCTGTTAAGTGCAATGCGACAAGCAATGGACAATTAATTAACTAACCTTCAGGATAAAACGATGAAAATGGATCTCGACATGAGCTGGTTTGAAAAATTAATCCCCTCACGTATTCGCACCGATGTCACCACCGCTAAAAAGAAATCCATTCCCGAAGGCTTGTGGCACAAGTGCCCTGCCTGTAGTGCTGTCCTGTACCGCGCAGACCTGGAACGCAATATGGATGTGTGTCCAAAGTGTGACCATCATGAACGTATCGGTGGGCGCACGCGACTGGAAATGTTTCTGGATGATAACAATACGCGTGAAGAGATTGCCGAAAATGTAGTACCCATTGATATTCTGAAATTCAAGGATCAAAAAAAATACAAAGACCGTGTCACGGCGGCGCAAAAAGCAACGGGTGAAAAAGACGCATTAGTTGTCATGAAAGGCCAGGTACACGGTGTACCATTAGTCGCTGCAGCGTTTGATTTCAGGTTTATGGGCGGCTCAATGGGTTCTGTGGTAGGCGAGCGTTTCGTACAGGGTGTGAATACGGCAATACGTGAAAAAATCCCCTACGTGGTATTCTCCGCCAGTGGCGGCGCTCGCATGCAGGAGGCGCTATTCTCACTGATGCAAATGGCAAAAACCAGCGCCGCACTCACAAAATTATCAGCAGCAGATATTCCGTTTATTTCGGTACTGACAGATCCAACCATGGGCGGCGTGTCGGCAAGTTTTGCCATGCTGGGCGATTTAATTATCGCCGAACCACGCGCACTGATTGGTTTTGCCGGGCCTCGTGTCATTGAACAAACGGTAGGTGAAACCTTACCGGAAGGCTTTCAACGCAGCGAATTCCTCATTGAAAAAGGTGCGATAGACCGGATTATCCCACGCCACAAATTACGCAGTGAAATCGTCGATGCCTTATGTATGCTGACCTTCAGGCCACGCCCGGAAGGTATGGATGAAGCCGACGCAATCCCGCTTCCTGCAACACTGGATGAA
>CAZPEE010000031.1:11856-15474 GCA_964585525.1 uncultured Cocleimonas sp. | reverse complement strand
TTGAACAACTGAGTATAGATAGCATGTACGCTCGTCGGGATAATCTTGTATATCGTGGTTAAATCAGGCTTAATTAGACCCTGAATCCGGCACACCCAGAGAAACTTGGTCTGTGCAAAATAAAATAATAATTATTATAAGGTTTTTTATCATGATTTTTTTCGCATCTATCTTTGCTGCATTTGGCATTACACTGTTCCTTGTGAGTTATATCGCAAAAATGTTGCTGGCTAAACGACCCGGTATGGGCTGGGTTTTTCTCGCCTGGATTAGCGGTGGCATACTGGCAACAGTCGCCATGATCCCGCTTGGCATATTTGCTTCAGCACTTGATCCACAAGTCCTGACTATTCTCACACTGGTTCTTTCGTTTATTATTTCTTCCGCTGCGTATAAATATATTAACCAGATGGGTTGGGGCGGTGCATTCACAACCAATATCGCCACCATGGTTATCAGTATGATTACCCTTGTTGCCGTCATTCTGGTTAACGGTAATTCAATACAAGGCACACTGGAATCATTTGAACAATTAGCCAAGCAGAAGGAAGTCATGTCGGGTGCACTGGCACAGGGCGATTTTTCTGCTGAAAGTTTGACAGATGCCATGCAGGCATCCGAGCAAGTGCTTGAAGAATCTGATAATCAGGAAGAAGAACTTGCCGATTCTGCTGATGATATGGAGCCTGTTGTTAAAGAAAAAGATTTACTGCCAAAAGGTACTCTAAAAGAACTTGAAGCAAAGCAAAAGCCTTATGTTGCTCCTAAATACCATGTCGTAAGCATTGGTAATATTCGTTCTTTGGTTGGTCGGCCTATCCGCGTGAACCGCACCAATGGTAAAACCATAAAGGGTGCGTTAGTTGCTATTCGTGGTAATAGTGCCGTGATAAAACGACGCATTCACAACGGTTTGGCTACGACCCCCATTGCTTTATCAACTATTAGCAAACTGGAAGTTTACCGATAAACTCGGAGCGGTTAACCGGATAAGCAATGTGTCATAATTGTTTATCCGGGGCTGAATTCAGCGGGAGAAATTGCGGTTTTTTTTCGCAACATCGTGTTCCTGGGGCAGTGTTATTAATGCTTTTGTCAGTTATTTTAATCCGTTTATTTCCTGGTTTAAACACATATCAAGCTAACTCGTCCGGCAATCGTTTTAGGCTGTAGTAAATCAACATCAGCAGTTAAATTAGTCATATCTAATTTACTATGGTTTTATTTACTATGTCCTTCAAAACAGTTTTAGCTTCTTCCGCATCGCTTTTTAGCATGCTTGTCATTACCTCATTATTTTCTTCCAGCGCCATGGCTTGTGATGATAAAGCCTGTGAAGCTGCTTATTTAACAACGACTCAGCGATATGTGGATAACAGGATCCGCCATGCTAAGGCGTATCGTGCAGAAAGAATGGCGTATGCAAAAAACCGTGAAAGGCGCGCATTGGCGCTTTACATGCACATACATCAAACCCGTTTTGGTCGTTTTCGATCGAATACGCCTGTTGTAAAAATGGAGCGTCTAATTGAATCGGCTGCTGCAAATAAAGTATCAGCGAAAACTACTGAAAATAATTTGCGTTTATCCAATACTTGAATGCCCCCCATTTCATATTAGCGCCGCTGCTATAATAAGCGTATGAATGAAATGAGAAAAGTATGGATTGTTGGCTGTGGTGATATCGGTTGCCGGGTTGCTGATTTATACAAACAAAGTGCCTCTGATGGTTTAGTACCTATCAGGGGCATTGTTCGTAGTGGGGCTTCAAAGCAGCGCTGTGAAAACTTAGGGGTTGACAGTTTTCAATGCGACTTGGCGCGTGACATGACTTTTCCTGCTGAACAATTCACACAGGCTGACGTTTATTATTTTGCACCACCTCCCGCAGTGGGAACGGAAGATACCACACTGCAGCATTTCCTGGCGAACCTGACTAAGCATCTTCCAAGGCGCATCGTACTGATTAGCACCACAGGTGTTTACGGTGATAGTCAAGGCGAGTGGATAGATGAATCAAGTGCGCTTAACCCTGTGGCAGATCGCGCAAAGCGTCGCTATTTTGCAGAACAATTATTGCAAAGCTGGGCAGAAAAATATGCGACAGAGTATATTATTTTACGCGTACCCGGTATCTACGCAAGAGATCGTTTGCCGCTTGCCCGTTTGCAAAAAGGTTTGCCTGTCGTTAAAGAATCAGAAGCAGGTTTTACTAACCGTATCCATGCTGATGACCTGGCACAGGTTGCCAGGGCAGCTATGCACACACCATTAAAAAACCAGATTTACAATGTCACCGATGGAAACCCATCAACCATGACGGACTATTTTAATCAGGTGGCTGATTTTGCTGGCTTGCCACGTCCTCCGCAAATCAGTATGCGCCAAGCTGAACGAACCTTAAGTGCTGGCATGGTTTCCTACCTGAAAGAATCAAGGCGCATTAAAAATAATAAAATGATGAACGAACTGGGAATAATTCTGCAATATCCAACGATACAATCCGCGCTTAGGGGATGACTTAGCCGGCATTCGTTTTAATAAATTGATACGTTCTGAATATTATATTAGACCTATTAACAAATCCTGCCTATATTACCCATACTAAACCAAGCTTTTAACTTTGGTTTAGAGTTTTATACAAAACGAATAAATAATATTGGAGTAATTAATATGTCATTAAAAGGAACAAAAACTGAGCAAAACCTAAAGGACGCTTTTGCGGGTGAGTCTCAAGCCAACCGTCGTTACCTATACTTTGCAGCAAAAGCAGATGTAGAAGGATACAACGATGTTGCGAGTGTATTCCGTTCAACTGCTGAAGGTGAAACAGGCCATGCACACGGCCATCTTGAGTATTTGGAAGAAACAGGTGATCCAGCAACGGGACTACCTTTCGGTGCAACGGCTGATAACCTGAAAACAGCGATTGCTGGAGAAACCCATGAGTACACCGATATGTACCCAGGCATGACTAAAGCAGCGCGTGAAGAAGGTTTTGACGAGATTGCTGACTGGTTTGAAACACTCGGCAAAGCAGAGCGTTCTCACGCTAACCGTTTCCAGAAAGCACTGGATAATCTTAACGCTTAATTGTTAAGAGATCCTCCCCCCTCTTTTCTACGAGAGGGTGTTGTAAAATTGTAGGTTGGCGCTGAGCTTGCGAAGCCCAACAAGCAAGTGCCACGTTGGGCTTCGTTCCTCAGCACCAACCTACTGTCATTATTTTTTAAGACGTCTTTTCGTACAATACAGTGTAGGAGAGGGCTCTTATTTATAGTTTTGGAATATTGGAATAAAAACCATGGCATCACGCGAAGGAAATCTCGAAGCACCGACAAGGCATCCTCTGGATTGGAAAAACCCCGATTTTTACAACGAAGATTCACTCAATAAAGAATTGGAGCGGGTCTACGATATTTGCCACGGCTGTCGCCGTTGTGTAAGCCTGTGTCATGCCTTTCCAACGCTGTTTGACCTGGTAGATGAATCAGACACCTTTGAGGTTGATGGTGTCGATAAAAAAGACTATGTGAAAGTGGTCGACCAATGCTACCTCTGCGACCTTTGTTATATGACAAAGTGTCCCTACACGCCACCGCATGAGTGGAATGTAGA
>CAZPEE010000031.1:0-11756 GCA_964585525.1 uncultured Cocleimonas sp. | reverse complement strand
CTGGAACTGGGCGATTTAAAAGCGGTTGAACACGCCAAAAATATCAACATTCCTGAAATGATTAAAAAGATAGATGCAGGCTGGGATATTATCGCTCCGGTGCCTTCCTGTGTGTTGATGTTCAAGCAGGAATTACCGTTGATGTTCCCAGATGATGCCGATGTGCAAAAAGTTAAAGAGCATATTTTTGACCCGTTTGAATACCTGATGTTGCGTCACAAGGAAGAGTTGTTAAATACAAATTTTAAGACATCGCTGGGTAAAATTGCCTATCACGCAGCCTGCCATTTACGGGTACAAAATATGGGCTTGAAAACGCGTGAATTATTGCAACTGATTGAAGATACCTCAATTGAAACCATTGAGCGTTGTTCCGGTCATGATGGAACCTACGCGGTCAAAGAAGAATTCCACGAAATTTCGATGAAAATTTGCCGGCCTGTGGTCACACGGGTACAAAAAGCAGAATCGAATTATTACAGTAGTGATTGCCCGATGGCAGGCCACCAGATTGCCAATGGCATGAAGGATGATTCAAAACCATACCACCCACTTACTTTACTGCGTCTTGCATACGGACTTTAAGTTTCCAAGGAAAAAACAATGGCTGAAAAATTAACACGTGATGACCTGTATTCACTCGAAGAATATGCAGAAATACGCCCGCAAATGCGCACCAAGGTTATGGCACATAAAAAGAGCCGTAACCTGCCCATTGGCCCCAATGTCACCCTCTATTTTGAAGACCCGTTGACGATTCAGTACCAGATCCAGGAAATGTTACGCGCAGAAAAAATATTCGATGCCGAAGGTATCCAGGAAGAACTGGATGCCTATAATCCATTAATCCCCGATGGCAAAAACTGGAAAGGCACCATGATGATCGAATATGTCGATGTTGCCGAACGTACCGCAGCACTGCAACAACTGATCGGCATTGACCGCAAAACCTGGGTTCAGGTAGAAGGCTTTGACAAGGTTTTTGCTGTCTCCAATGAAGACCTGGAGCGTGAAACCGAAGACAAAACCTCGGCCGTCCACTTCATGCGTTTTGAACTGGATGATGCAATGGTTGACTCAGTGAAGCAAGGCGCTGCGATTAGTGTGGGTATTGACCATGAAAATTATCAACACAGCGTGTCACCCGTTGCAGAACACTATCAACAGTCATTGCGTAATGATCTGGATTAACCTTCATGAAACATTCTGGTTAATTTAAATACTTGCGCATTTGTGCTTCTTTAACCGTATTCTCAAAGATTTGGTAGGCTTCAAAATCAACGCCATGAATTGCTGATTCATTATGGGTGCCAAGCACATCTATTTTTTCTTCAGCCAGTTTAAGCTGTAATTTCACTTTGGAGTTTTCTTTGATGGATTCGGAGAAATAATCTTTTAGTAGCTGGTGTTCATTCCTAAGCGCACTTTCCTGTTCTTTCTTGTAATAAATATTGGCCCACCAGCCAATGGCAATACCTGCTGCAACAGCAATAGTCGTTATGAGGGTGATTTGTAAAATAAAAAAAGTCATGTGTCGTCCTTGATGTGTTGTCTTAGCACTCCTGTGCTATTCGTCGCTTGTTGCTTCTAATGAAAGTCTAGTTAAAGTCTAGCAATTATTTAAGCTTCAGACCTTACATCCTGTCAGGATTAGTGGCATGTTTATCTGCCAATTTGTTTATTAATTATTCACTGCTTATTTAATAGGCAGTTTTACTGCTCATTGCGCTCGGCATTTTTAACCAATAACTGGTTCTCATAGAACCTGACATCACAACCATCTCGCTTACTTTGTTTTTCTGTTTGCGGGTCAGTATTGGTGGCTGCTACTTTCGCCGGGCTTTTCATGTGCTGTTTTTGCATGCTGTCTGAATTGTTTTGTGTAAAAGGGTTTTTAGTTGGTTTATTGGCTTGTTTTTCAATGGGTGCATGTATGGCTGACTGGGTTTGCGGTTCATGAGGAGGCGCTTCAATTGCCGGTTTTAAAAAATAAACCGATGCAACCACCAATGTAGATATAACTAAAACAGAAATAATAGACAGCAAAATAAACATGCTCTTGTTTTGTTTTTGTTGCTGTGAATCTGTAGACATAGGTCTTCCCTGATAATGTTAGTTTTGCGTGTTGCTTGTGGTGCTGGACTGTAGCAAACAGTTCTTTATTTTGGATGGTTTGATTGATAACAGGAATGAAAGCCATGACCAGAGGTGCGCTCTGGGAGAATTTGTCCTTGTCACAAGCTATGACGCAGTTTAAGCCATTTCTGCTGCTTATTTTGCGATAAGTTTAGCTGTTTGCAAAGCGCTAGAAAAGCACTTTCATCAAAGTTGGCAAGTTTAAATAATGTCTTATCGACGACTTCAATATCGCAGCAAATCCCCGTCAACTGTCGTGACAGTCGAATGCGATCCTGATAATCATTAATTAACTGCTGTATGCGTGCAGCACCACGAATCTGCATGGATGAAATTTGATTAATCGAAGCAAACAAATTATCCAGGTTATCAAACTTTTTTAGCAGTTTTCCAGCCGTCGCCATACCTATCCCCGGTACACCCGGAATGTTGTCACTTTTATCCCCGGCAATCGCAAGTTGGTCGGCAATCTGCCGGGGCTTTGCTTTAAAGCGTTTGCTGATTGCCTTGCTGTCCAGCTTACGGTTTTGCTGGTACTCCCACCAATGATCGCCCTGGTGAATAAGTTGCGCCAGGTCTTTATCTGCAGTAATGATATTAACCAGCATGCCTTTTTTGCGCAATGCTGTTGCCCAGGTGCCGATTAGATCATCAGCCTCATAGTGAGGGCTTGCTGACTCATGGATGCCTAGCGCACGAATAAACGCACGGCACAAACGAAATTGATTACGCAGGGACTCAGGTGCAGCTGCACGGTTTGCTTTGTAGTCAGGGTAGATTTCTTTGCGATGTGATGTCGCCAGGCTTTCATCGAAGGCAAAAGCGATGTTTTGGGGTTTTTCGATACTAAGCAAGCGGTAGACAAAATCAGTAAAGCCAATGACCGCATTGATTGGCTGGTCGTTGCTATCCAGTATATCGTCCGGCAAGGTATACCAGGATTTAAAAACATAAATGCTGGAATCAATCAGCCAGGCCGTTTCCCGACCCGGATAATCATCCATAACGGCCATCAATGCGCGCTTTGACTAGCATGGGTACATATACAAAAGCCAGCAACAGGAAAGCAGCAATCCATAGCACCTGTGCCAAACCAACCCAGTAAACATAGTTATGACTAAAAAATAGCGGAAAAATAACCCGTACAATTGCGCCTGACAGCAATAATCCAAAAACAGGGATAAGAATGGGCGGTGGGTCAAACACGTTACGCCCGGTATGACCCAGCGTTACCCGCGCCATCATACCCAGTGTAATAATGGCTATGCCACCGTAGGCAAAAGCATGCACAGACAGGAATGGCGAAACACCAGAAAAAATAGAAAGCAGCTTGAGTACAAAGGCTAAAACAAACCAGCAATAACCAATGTATAAAACCCACAACAATGGTTTTTTCCAGATACCTTTGTGATACCAGCCTTTGAGCCTGGTGCCATGCAAAATCAATAAAACAGCCGCGAGAAAGGCAGTCACCCAGCGCAAAGGTGCATAATCCAGGGTGAAAATATCAGCGGCAGAGAAAGCCAGAAACAACCAAAGACTGCTGGCATCAACCCAACGGTAATTGCCTGGCTCGAAAGGTTCATCCAGCCCTTTGGCTATAAAGAAAGGAATAATACGCCGACCCATGGTGAATATGGTTGCTACGATAGTATATAAACCAATATACAAACCATAATGCGTGCCATTTTTAATGATACCAGCCAGACCCAGATAGAAAATAATATTGCCGACAAATAGAAACAACAGCTTGCCACTAAAAGCCAATTGATGCCATTGGCGCGTTTTAATAACCGGGTGGGAATAGGCAAGCATCGCAAACAGGAAAAACGCACTATCAATAATCGCCAGGCTGATAAATGCCCAGCTGCCAGGGATAAATGCCAGCAAACGCGCCAGCAACCAGAGAATAAATAAGCCCAGCAGTGGTTTATGGTGAATCGTCTGGATGCCTGTCCAGTTTTTAACGGCAGTTAGCAAAAAACCAGTAACAACCGCAGACGCATAGCCATAAACCATTTCGTGAGCATGCCAGGTGATGGATGGATAAGCATCGGGCAATAGTTGCCAACCCATGACATAGATGCCCATCCATAAAGCGACCAGGATGGCTCCGCCAACGATACCTGCGAGGAAAAAAGGGCGAAACCCTAAATGAAGAAAGGGGGCTTTTATGGGTGTAGTCGGTTCGATTTGCATGTCGGGATTGTATCAGCCCATTTTTATAGAGCAATTGATGAATATCAGGTGCTGATCCCGATTAAAATTGCTTGCCTGTAATCCCCGCTATAGCTATGCCATCAGTGCTTTAGGGAATCATGCTGCTACCTTTTGTCTATTTATTAATACGGATAAACCATAAGGATAATGACGACTTGCTTCATGGGTGTGCATGATGGTGGATACTAATCAAAATAACAAACCCGCTTGATCAGGGTCTATCAACGTGCTAAAAGAAATCATCATGTTAACTTCTAAAAAATCAATGAGTCATCAACCCACTGCAACAGTCGCAGATAAAAAAGTGCGATTTTACGAAATTGATTTGCTGCGTTTTCTGGCAGCATTTGCCGTGGTGCTGTTTCATTATACGTTTAGGGGCTACGTACAAGGCGGTTACAGCCCTGTCGAATTTCCGATTCTGGATGATTTTAGCCGCTATGGTTATCTTGGTGTACATTTATTTTTCATCATCAGCGGCTTTGTTATTTTACTTTCGGCAATGAACCGTAGCGCAATCAAGTTTGCCATTTCACGCATCGTGCGCTTGTATCCTGCATTCTGGGCAGGTGTTACGATCAGTGCACTTGTTATCTTTTTCTTTGGTGCGCCCGTTTTTTCCGTTTCCTTAATGCAATACGTGTCAAACCTTAGCATGGTGAGTGGCTATCTTGGTGTAGAAGCAATTGATGGTGTTTACTGGACTTTGCTGGTTGAACTTAAATTTTATGCGCTTATATTTGCTTTGTTGCTAATAAAGCAAATTAACAAAATTGAAATGTTTTTGGCTGGATGGCTTGTTTATGTCGTTATGAGCATCCTTATACCGATGCCTAAATTGTTGAATTTCCTGTTATTTCCAGAATGGGCGCCGTTATTTATAAGTGGCGCACTGTTTTATTTGATCAGCGCCAAAGGATTAAGCACAAGCCGGGGTTTTCTGTTATTGGCTGCTTTTGTACTGGCTTTACATAATGTTGTGATTGAAACAGGTGAGCTAACGGTTTATTACCACGCTGCTTTTAATAAGTTTATACCTCTTTTGTGGCTTGTTTTATTTTATCTGTTTTTTACCTTAATTAGCTTTCATAAAACAAGCTGGATTAGATCGCCATTATTGGTCAAGGTTGGTATTTTGACTTACCCTTTGTACCTGATTCACCAAAACATTGGCTTTATTGGTTTCAACCGGTTTGGTGATTCAATCAACAAATATGCACTTCTGTTTATCCTGATTGCCGTGATGCTGGTTGCCTCGTGGCTCATACATACACAGGTAGAAAAGAAACTTGGCCCGGTTTTAAAGCGCTTCTTAATGCGTTTTGATTTTACTGCGAGCAAATCAACTGAATTGGGAACTAACCCGAATATTTCATGAAGGCGGTTACAATCGCCAGCCAGTGATAAATCAGCTAAAACCGGATAATATCATTTCATCGTTGAAGTTTGCTCATTCGTCGGGAGTATCAGTTCACTGGTCTGGGAATAATTGCGTCCTATCCGGAGCACGGTTATAGTTTGTTAAAACAATACGTTAAAAGTATTAAGCAAACCCAAAGAAGCCACAAAATAATAAAAAACTAAATTTAGTGAAAAAGTAGCTTTTGATTAAAAAATAAAAATAATAAATACAAGGCAAACCCCATGAATAAAGTAATACCCCTGGTAGCCCTGGCTACTGCTGCAGTTGTAACAACCCTTATCCTGGGCGGTTGTAATGATAATACACAGGCAAAAAACGTACATATTTCTCAAAAACACTTGCAAACATTCTTGAACTTGCATAATAAGTTTTGTGAAAAGCATTATGAATCCCGCGATGTCCTGAAAAAGGCGATTGAAAGTGATCCTGGTTTTAAACAAGCGAAAGGTTTTGATGGTGTTTATGAAACAATGGTTGATAGCATAAGCTTTGCCGTTTCACCAGAAGATGATGGTTGTACCACCGATGTCATGGTTCAAAACGGTGAAAGTGCACCCATGTTCCGTTTCGAAGACATCAACCAGGCTTTGCTTGCGAAAGGTTATAAAGAAACAGGCAAGCAAACCTCGCGCAAAGATGTCGGTACAGACCAGTCTGAACTAACAATCATCGAAAAAACCTATATCTCACCCACTGGCGAAATCACCACACTGGATTTTCCACTGGAAAAAATGAACAAATATTATATGACCCTTTTTGCTGAAAAATTTACCGAAGCAAAACAGGAAATCAAAGAGCGTAGTGTGAACAGTTTAAAAATGGCATCAGCCATATAATCATTTTTATATCTCTATTGCGCCGGTGAAGTTTACTTCCCGGCGTTTTTTTATGCCTGATTTTTTGCTGGGTCACCAGCGGCCATCAAAGGCTTCATTGCCGTAAGCAAGCTACCGAATACATTATTGTTTTGTTGTTCTTCGCGTTTAAGCAACTGTTTCATATGCTCCCGCTGGGTCGGCATGTCAAAACAGGCTGGGCAATTTTCCATAATCACAGGCAACTCATTCTGGCTGGCAAAATCTGCCAGGTCACGCTCACGCACATACACCATCGGGCGGATTACGCGCAAATCTTCTGCATCAATCACATAATGCGCTTTCATCGTTTTTAGTTTGCCGCCGTGAAATGCTGACATTAAAAAACTTTCCGCCAGGTCATCCAGGTGTTGCCCTAGCGCCAGTACGTTGTAATGATTCTGCCGCGCTACAGTGTACATCACGCCGCGTTTGATGCGCGCACAAAAGGCACAGTAAGAATTGCCATCCATTTTGGTTTCTGCCATTTGCATAATCGGTTCGGGTTGAAAGTGGTAATCAACACCCAGCGACTTCATATACGGAATCAGTGGCGATGGGTCAAAACTGCCGCTTTGTGGGTCGATGGTGACAGCACCAAGCTCAAAACCAATCGGAGCGTGTGCTTTAAAATGTGCCAGCAAATGCAGCAGGCTAAGCGAATCCTTGCCGCCGGATAAACCGATCAGGATACGGTCACCTTCGCGGATCATGTCAAAATCGCCCAGTGCCTTGCCGGTTTGTCTCAGCAGTGTTTTGGGGGGCTTGATGAAAGTGGTTGTATTAGTCTTTGGCATCGTTTTTGGCATTGCTGGCTTTTACGCTATCGGCCGAAAAATCAAACGAATCATAATAGAGTTGTGTTTCAGGTAAACCCTGTTTGGCAAACTGTTTTTTGGCAGCATCGACCATCGGTGGTGGCCCGGCGATATAGACATCAAAGCCAGACAGGTCGGCAAAATCATCGGCAACTGCTTGATGCACAAAGCCAGTGCGTCCCTGCCAGCCTGATGAATCATCCGAAAGGACGGGCACATACTGAATATGCTGATGCTGAAACGCCCATTTTTTTGCCAGGTCATCACGGTATAAATCTTTTTCGCTGCGAACACCCCAGTATAAGTGCAAAGGGCGCGTATCGCCCTGCTCGATCAGTTGCTCAATCATACCCTTGACCGGTGCAAACCCGGTTCCACCGGCAATAAAAATAAGTGGCCGTGGTGTATCGCCTTGTTCTACATCACGCACAAAAAAGCTGCCATGCGGGCCTTCGATACGAACCAGCGCCTTTTCCTTCATCTGGTTAAATACGTGGTCGGTAAAATAACCACCTTCCACATGGCGGATATGCAGCTCAATCGTTGCATCATTTGAGGGTGAATTAGCAATTGAAAAAGCGCGGCGTTTATTATCTTTCAGTAAAAATTCAATATATTGCCCCGCCATAAACGCCAGGCGTTCATTTCCCGGCAGCGTTAGTGTTATTTCCATTACGTCATCAGAAAGTTTGCGCATGGAAGCAACACGGGCAGGCAATGTTTTGATTTCAATCTCGGCACTGCTGGTAATTTCTTTTACATCCAGCACCAGGTCGGATTTGGCAACCGACACACAAAAAACTGCGCGCCCTTGCTCATGTTCGTGTTCCATCACGGTTAGTGGCAAGCCATCGGGGTAGTAAACTTCGCCTTCCAGCACTTGCCCCAGACAAGTTCCGCAAGAACCGCTACGGCATCCATACGGAAAAGAAATCCCCTGGCGCAAGGCAGCATCCAGTATAAATTCGTCTTCGTTAACCTCAAATTGATGGCCGCTGGGTTGGACGGTAACCTGATATGACATGAAGATTAGCACCTAATTAATTGAATTTTAGAAAACCTGAAAAGGTTCATATTTTATAGTAAAAAAAAGTCATTTTATTTTTCATTACAAAAAATATTTAACTCACAACAAACACAAGAGACAGGATAAGGGTGCAGGGAGTTTTGCTCAGGTTATCCACAGGCTATAAACACCTTTCAAAGAAGATAAACACAATATCTTGTGGTTGACGGACTGGATGAGCACAAGTTATAGTGTGCGGACAATTACTTTTGTAAAGTATTTTTCACCAACTTAGATTCAGGTTGATATAGTTTTTTGCGCTGCTGACAGGTTTTGAGGTCATTCGTATTTCAGAACACTTCAATCAATCCACAAAGTTATTACACGATACTTGCAAACAAAACAAATCAACAACCGCTAACCAGGGATCGCCAGACTGTAACGATAGGCTATTTCCCGGTTTTTGTGTTGCTTGAACTATCTATCTAAAGGAGAAAACGGATGCAACCACTGGCTAATAAAAGGGCTAATGAAAGCTTAACCGATAATGGACTGGTCGATGTTATCGACGAAGCGATGCCACGTTCTGAGCCAGCCACACCCGAAGAAGCCGCCATTTACAAAGTTATCCGCCGTAATGGCAAAGTTACGCCTTTTGATAATAGCAAAATCGAAGTTGCGCTAACCAAAGCCTTTTTAAGTGTGGAAGGCGGTGTTGCAGCGGCTTCTTCACGTATCCACGATACCGTAAAACAGATGGCAGAGCAGGTAAGCAATAGTTTGTTCCGCCGTATGCCGGATGGCGGCATCGTCCACATCGAAGATATACAAGACCAGGTAGAGCTGGCGCTGATGCGCTCTGGCGAGCGTAAAGTTGCGCGTGCCTATGTACTCTACCGCGAGGAGCGCGCCCATTTGCGTGCTGAAAAAGCAGAAAAATCACAGCCTAAGAAAACATCCACGAAAAAAGATGTTCTCCACGTCACCACTTCATCTGGGGACACCAAGCCACTTGATGAAAACCGCCTGCGCAAGATTGTTGCCGAAGCGGTTTCCGGGCTGGACGGGGTCGATAAAGACACCGTTCTCAAAGAGGCAAAGCGCAATCTGTTTGATGGCATCCCCGAAGCGGATGTAGGTTCTGCGCTGGTAATGGCAACGCGCGTCATGATCGAGAATGATTCCAATTATTCGATGGTTGCGGCGCGCCTGTTACTTGATAATTTGCGTCACGAAGCGCTCTCTTACCTGAATGGCAGGAGCACCGAAGCGACCCAGGCAGAGATGGCAAAACGCTATCCTGCCACCTTCAAGAAATACATCAAGCAAGCGGTTGAGTTAGAACTACTTGACGAAGAACTAACCCGTTACGATTTAAACAAGCTCGGCGCAGCAATTGATGCATCACGCGATCATCAATTTACCTACCTTGGCTTGCAGACATTGTACGACCGCTATTTTATCCATACTGAAGAAGGCATCCGTTTTGAATTGCCACAAATCTTCTTCATGCGCGTTTCGATGGGGCTGGCGATCAACGAAGTCAACCGCGAAGAGCGCGCCATCGAGTTCTACAACCTGCTTTCCAGTTTTAACTTTATGAGCAGTACGCCAACTCTGTTTAACTCCGGCACACGCCGCCCGCAGTTATCATCGTGTTACTTAACCACCGTCCCAGACAGCCTGGATGGCATCTACAGCTCCATCAAAGACAACGCCATGCTATCCAAGTTTGCCGGTGGCCTGGGCAACGACTGGACCCGGGTGCGCGGTTTAGGCTCGCATATTAAAGGCACCAACGGCAAGTCGCAGGGTGTTGTTCCATTCCTGAAAGTGACCAACGATACCGCCGTCGCGGTTAACCAGGGTGGTAAGCGCAAAGGCGCGATCTGTGCCTACATGGAAACCTGGCATGTTGATATCGAAGAGTTTATCGAGCTGCGCAAAAACACTGGCGATGAGCGCCGCCGTACACACGACATGAACACCGCCAACTGGATTCCAGACCTGTTCATGCAGCGCGTTGCCGAAGAAGGCGAATGGACACTGTTCTCGCCAGAAGAAGTGCCCGACCTGCATGACCTGGTCGGCAAGGAATTTGAGAAAGCCTATGTTGGCTACGAAGAAAAAGCAGCACGCGGCGACATCAGCCTGTTCAAGAAAATCAAGGCAGTAGACTTATGGCGCAAAATGCTCGGCATGTTGTTCGAGACAGGCCACCCGTGGATCACCTTTAAAGACCCTTGCAACATCCGCTACTCAAACCAGCATGTTGGCGTGGTGCATAGCTCCAATTTGTGTACCGAAATCATGCTACACACCAATGATGATGAAATCGCCGTGTGTAACCTGGGCTCGGTCAATATCGCCAAGCACACCAATGCCGATGGCATCGACATGCAAATGCTCGAAAAAACCATCAAAACCGCGATGCGTATGCTCGATAACGTCATCGAATACAACTACTACAGCGTACCGCAGGCACGTCACTCGAATATGCAACACCGTCCGGTTGGCTTAGGTTTAATGGGTTTCCAGGATGCGCTTTACAAGCAGGATATTCCTTATGCCTCGATGGAAGCGGTTGAGTTTGCCGATAGAAGCATGGAAGCGGTCTCTTACTTTGCGATCAAAACATCCTCCGATTTAGCCGCAGAGCGCGGTACTTACCCGACTTACGAAGGCTCGCTCTGGAGCAAAGGCATCTTGCCGGTTGATTCACTGGCACTGATGGAAGAGCAACGCGGCGAATTTTACCAGGTCGATAAAAGCACCACGCTGGACTGGGATGCTTTGCGCAAGCAGGTCAAAAAACACGGCATGCGCAACTCCAACACCATGGCAATCGCGCCGACTGCAACCATCTCAAACATCTGTGGTGTCAGCCAGTCGATTGAGCCGACCTACCAGAACCTGTTTGTAAAATCGAATTTGTCCGGCGAATTTACCGTGGTCAACCCGTACATGGTGCAAGAGCTAAAAGACAAAGGCCTATGGGATGAGGTGATGATCAACGATCTCAAATACTTCGACGGCAGTGTGCAGGAAATCGACCGCGTACCAGACGAGCTAAAAGCCAAATACGCCACCGCCTTTGAAGTTGACCCGCGCTGGTTAATCGAGGCAGGCAGCCGCCGCCAGAAATGGATCGACCAGGGTCAGTCGCTGAACCTTTACATGAAGGAACCATCCGGCAAAAAACTGGATAACCTGTATAAACTGGCGTGGGTACGTGGATTGAAAACCACTTACTACCTGCGCTCAATGGGTGCGACGGCGATGGAGAAATCGCAGGAGTC
>CAZPEE010000030.1:0-15941 GCA_964585525.1 uncultured Cocleimonas sp. | reverse complement strand
CTTAAAAAAACAGGGTTTAGCCCGGATGTATGATAAGGGCTTAGCAGCGTAGCTTATAACTTGGTTTGTTATCCTGGGTTATCAATTGATGCCTGATAAGCCACGCCCTGGCATCTTCGGCATCTTCTTCAAACCAGGCTTTTGCTGAACCCAGGCGAAAGCTGTAACCCCAGCTATCCATGTCGTGCATCATTTGTGTACTGCTTAAGCCAGTTAACTCATTGGCGAGTATGATTTGCAAGTAACAAACGGCATTTTCTTCATCATAATCACCTGCGGCATCGGTATTGAGCTGGGTGCGTCGTTGTGTATCCATGCAGATGTAATGACAGGTTTCATGCAGTAGCGAATGTACTGGCGTATCCGGGCTAACAAAAACCTTGTTTGCAATCAAGCCAGCTTCGGGAGCACCCCAGTAACTACCAGGAATGTCTGAATTATTATCAGTTAGCGCAAGCGTTAATGTGTATTTTTCAAGCAGCCTTGAGAGTGCTGTTAGCGAACAATCAGAGACTGTGATAACAGCTGGGGTATTCACTGCTGGTTGGTGTTTTTCTCAAGTTGGTCGTTCATTTCTAATTGGGTGATTTTGACTTTGTTATTATCAATGATCGCTTTAATGGTTGCTATGCCTGTGCGCGTTTGCCATTCATTCTGCCCGGAGAGTAAAAAGCGGGATAAAAATTTACCTTCACCTTGTATGTTTCCGGCAAGGTTTTCCCAGGTAAAATCATACAACACCATTTTTCTTTGCCGCGTCATATTAAAAAGCGTTTCAAGTTTTGCATTGAGGGCTGCGTCACTTTGTTGGCTCATTTCAGGTGTATTAGCAAGAATTGGCATTATTTTACCCACATTACCTTTTTCATAAGCCGTTTCAAGGTCGTGCAGGAGGGGTTGCATCTTGCTTGCAGAAACTTGTCCGGATGTTTGAACAGCGGATGTTGTACTTGCTGCCGTGCTAATAAGGCCAGGTTGATTAGTATCGTTGCTGGATTGGTTTTTATGAAGCACATTTGAAATCACGATATCTGCAGGGGGTGCTTCGGCTATTGGTGTGATCAATGGCTTGCTAACCTGGTTTCTAACAATTAAGCCTGATGAATCTGGCTGGTTTATCAGTAACAATGCGGCTGTTAAGAGTGTCAGGGTGACAACGCCAATGCCAAACAGGGTATTGCGTGTACGGTTTATCTGAAGTTGGGCATTTCGTGTGGCATGATAAAAACTATGTGGCGGTTTTTCGTAATGGTGTGGTTTTTGCGCTAACTCAGACAGTTCCGACTGTTGGCTGTTTAATTGTTTAACGGCATCATATGCCTTGGAAATTTTGCTTGTGTAAAAAACAGATGATGTGGAACGGTTTTTATCAGGATGATATATCTTCATCAAGAGTTGATGGTGCAGGCGCGCCAGTTCATTGGTGTTTTTTTCGTGTTGAATGACACCATGGCTTAAATGATTATCCAGGCCTAGAATTTTAAAAGGTGTGTTACCTTCTTTAAATAATACTTTTTCAATATAGTGGGTAAGGATGTTATAGAGCATTTCCGCGTCGATATCGCGTTCATCACAAAAATCCTGTAATAATTTTTCAGATGCAGTCAAGCGCAATAAATCAGTCATGCCTGTGGGAAGTGATGCATTCACTGCCATAATACCCGCGAGTTCAACAGGCTGCTGATATAGCTTAATGGCTTGGCGTATTGCTGTAGTATTCATACATTATCTTGGCTTGAATATTCATGGCATGATACCAGTTTATGCTGATATGCTCCATCTATCATTATGACAAAGTTAGATTATTTTTACTTCGGTTCTGTGGCTTTCACGTCGATATGTTGCAACAGATAAATCGATCACCTGAATCCGTGGATTCAATACGGATTCAGGATAAAAACCAGTGTGATATTAAAGGGAACGCAAACGTGGTTTTTCAGCCATTGGGGTGGTTCGGGCGCTGGCGTGATATGAATAGTAGCCCTGGTCATAATCCGGGTTTAGCACACGACTGACACGGGAAAGAATCGTACCAACAATATTTGCTTTAGCCCGATCCAGTCGTTTCAGGCTATCCAGCAGTGCCGTTTTATTTGTCTTGCCAGCCTGGACAGTAACAATGGTTGCATCCGCCAGGTTACCCAGTATCAGTGAATCAGCCAGTCCCAGTACAGGAGGCCCATCAATAATGATATGATCATATTTTTCTGCTGCCATTTTGACCAGCTCAATCATTTTATCACCTGACAATAATTCGACGGGATCAGGGGGGATTGGGCCGGAAGTGATCACACGCAAGTTTTTAATCATACAAGCTGTGCTGATGTCCTGATCGGTTTCAGCACCTGCCAAAAGATTGGTTAGTCCGTGCAGGTTTTCGAGTCCAAGGAGATTATGGATACTGGGCTTGCGTAAGTCAGCATCAACTAACAAGACGCGACTACCCGCCTGTGCATAGGCCGTTGCCAGATTAATGGCTACGGTGCTCTTACCTTCAGCTGCGCCTGTGCTCGTTACAAAAACACTCTGTGGCGCTCCATTTCGCGTGGAAAACCGTAAACTTGTTCGTAATGAGCGAATGGATTCCGCCAACGGGGATTGCGGTTCCACCGCTGTGAGTAATGCAAGTTGTTTGGCATTGTGTTTTTCAATTTCTGGAATCTGGCTAAGTACCGGGAGACCGGTGATGTTTTCAAGGTTTTCTGATGTTTTGATACTGTCGTCAATAAACTCTTTAAGGAAGGCTATACCCATACCCAGTAGAAGCCCCAGTAATAAACCAAATGCAAGGTTTGTACGCATACTGGGTTTATATTTTTTGCTGGGAACACCTGCCTGGTCAATAATGGCAATATTGTTTGATCCGTTGTTGACCATGCTGTTAAGCGCCATTAAATTTTCGAGTTGTTTATTATAAGCCAACTGGTTTATTTCAACCTCACGCAGCAAGGTGTTGTAACGTGCATTTTTGCTTTGCATTTCCAGTGCTTTTTGCTTCAGTTTATGATATTGCTCTTTAAGCATTTTTTCTTTTTGTTTTGCAGCGAGGTAATTGGATTTTAACGCTTCCTGGATATTGATGCTTTCACCTGAAACCTGTTCCCTGATCGTATCAATTTGTTTGCGTAACAGGCGGGCTTTTCGGCTGCGTTTATTGCGTAAAGCCTGATATTGTGTCTCCAATCGAGCAGCTGCTTTTTTCAAAGAAAGGATGTACGGGTCGTTTAACAGGTTAACGGAGCTGTTTTTCTTGTCTGGACTGTTCAGGTAGAGATTGTAAGCAGCCTCAGCTTCAATGCGCTCTTTTTCTGCCGTAATTAACTCTTCAGCCTGTTTCTTTAATGAGTAGCTACTTGCTGATTGCCCATCCGTATCCTGAAGAATATTATGTTCCTTGGCATAGTCATTAAGGCGTTTCTCGGCTTCCTCCAGGCTCTTTTTGGTATCTTTCATGCTTTCTGTCAAGTAGGCCTTACTGGTAGAAGCGGTATCAAAACGGCGTTCAAGGTTTTGCCGCACAAACGTTTTTGCAATGGCATTGGTAATATCAGCCGCCAACTTTGGGTCAGTTGAGTCATAACTGACTTTTATTAACTGTGAATTACTGATTGGGTTTACTGTGAGGTTTTCTAAAAACAGTCTTTCGGTATAACTAGGGTTGGGTTTATCAGGGGTAGAACCACTGGAAAACAGACCTTTTATTTTTGCAAGTAGGCCGGTTGGCTCGATCCTGGTCTCAAGGCCAAGCTGGTCAATAACTCGGCGCGCCAGCGTTTTACTTTGCAATAGCTGAATTTGTGTTTCAAAGAAATCTCGATCACTGCGGCTTACTTTTCCATCAACCAGTTCACTACTGTTTGGGGCAAAGCGTTCAACTTTTAAGGTGGCATCGGCACGATAAATGGGTTTCATCAGTAATGTCAGGATTAGCGCCGCCAGTAATGTCGCCAAAGCCGTGCCTAAAACCAGTTTTTTGCGGCGCATTAGAATTGCTATGAATTCACGCAAATCCAGGCTACTGGATTGTTCAAGTAGTTCTTCCGGGTAGACACCGCCAGGGTAATTTACGACGTTTGTACGTGCGGGTAATTGCTTGTTTGTATCGGAATTCATAATAAAGGTCTTTGTTAATTTCAATTAGATGGACGTCATCAAAATTGATTCAGTCATATTTATATAGTATCCATGAGCCGTTTGGATAATGGTAGCCGGCACTGATAAAGACAACTTTATCATCGACGAACAACAGCCGGCCATTCTAACAATCTAATGGATAAAGAACAATCGTGGTAAATGTCACAATATGGAAATCCCTGTCTTTGATCAAGCACAGTTATTCCCGCCAGCTTAATAAGGTTTTCCTTATGTGACATGCGTATATCACTAAGTTCATTTTTGTCACAGAATATCAAGAAAAATATTGTCTTATCGCACGCCGCATGGGTGTTTCTAAATACTTGAATGATGCAATTGAGATAGCGATTAAAAGGAATAAAAACAGGTAGAAATGCAGTGTTTCAGAGAACGGTACTCGCGGTGTAATCATTTTATCGTATATGCCGTGAATCGGTTTTTGTAAAATATATAAAGAGTAGCTTGCCTCACCGAGCAGTATAAGCCATTTATGGTTGAGTATTTTTGTAATTACACCTTGTTCGCGACCCAGCAATACGATGAAGAGTAAAAAAGCAGGCGCTAATAAACCATTCGTATAGGCAATTTTAAATCCTGTGACAGTCTCAAAATGTGGCCTTGCCCAAATGAGGAATATAATTAACAGCAAAGAAAACACTAACCAGGGGGTATTTGATGATCTATCGACAGAACCTGATTGCTCTGTGCGTTTAAAAAATATGCCTGTTAACATCCCTGCAATAAATGAATTAATGTGCATTAATGGATTGTAATAAACAAAATCATGTAGATGGTTTTTCGGCTGGTAAGCATCTGAGTTTATTGCCAACATTAGTATAAGCTGGGTAACTAGCCAGAGTATGGCACAAAAGACAATGAGCTTTTTTGTCCCTGAGTTATGTACATGTGCCAGTAAAAAGGGGAAACATAAGTAAAAGAATGCTTCAACCGAGAGCGACCACCCTGGCGTGTTGAGCGTAATCGGGTAACCGGGGAGCCAGGCTTGCAACATGGTAAGGTGCAAAGGTAATACTTCCAGGTTGGCTAACACTTCCTTGTATTTTGCAGCGACAATAATCAGCAGCGCCAGAATATAAACAGGATAAATACGGGCAAAGCGTGCAATCCAGTACTTGCGTTTATTGATAGCGGGAATAACCGTGTGGTCGGTTTCCGGGCGGTAATACGCAATCGCCATGATAAAGCCGGAAAGCACATAAAAATAACCGACTGCGATTGGCCCTGCCGTTACATTTTCAAATAAAAAAGGAACATTGGCAGGAAAAATATGTTGACCATAATGGAAAAAAACAACAGTCAGTGCAGCGACAAAACGGGTAAATGTAATTTGATTGAGTGACAAGGAAAATTACCAAACGCGGCGGTTATCATTAATACGCGTTTTTATCATTGAAGCCTCTGAAGATGGTCATGAAAATGATTTTAAAATCAAGCCACAGGCTCCATTCGCGCATATATTCCAGATCATATTCGACACGCTTGCGCATTTTGTAAATCGTATTGGTTTCGCCACGCCAGCCATTTACCTGGGCCCAACCGGTGATGCCGGGTTTGATCATGTGGCGCAGCATATAGCCTGGAATCAATGAACGGTATTGTTCATTATGTGCCACCGCATGTGGGCGTGGGCCGACGATGGACATGGAACCTTGCAGTACGTTGAAAAACTGGGGTAATTCGTCCAGAGATGTTTTGCGTAAAAACTCGCCGATTTTGGTATAGCGTTTATCGCCACGGGTAGCCTGTTTTACATCAGCATCATCTTCGCATACAGTCATACTGCGGAATTTCCAGACAATGATTTTTTCACCTTTTAGTCCATAACGGGTTTGTTTGAAAAGTACCGGGCCAGGTGAGGTAAATTTAACTGCTGCGGCAATCAGTAATAAAATGGGTGAAATCAGGGTTAGGATCAGTGAGCCAACAATAATATCTTCAATCCGCTTGATCAGCGCATGGTCGCTGGAGAAGGGTGAATCATAAATACACAATACCGGATTGTCGGCAATTTCAATAAACTTGCTATGCAACAGGTTAGTGGTGAAATAGTCAGGCAGCAGGCGTATCGGTGTTGCCGTATCGGCAAGCTGGTCAAGGAGGCGCAGCATACGCGTTTTTGCTTCGACCGGTAGTGCCAGGTAGATTTGGTCCCATTCACCGGCGCGTGCCGAATTGACCATGTCTTCAAAGTTGCCAAGGTGTGGGTAATGTTCCAGAACTTCTTTATGGACACGTTCTGTACGGTCATCATAAAAACCGACAACATGGTAACCATAGTCCGGGTTGTTTTCCAGGTCGCGCGCAAAATGCAGGCCATGTTGGGTCATGCCGACGATGGCAATGGTACGGTTATTCATGCCGAGGCGGCGCAGGTGGGCGAAGATCAGGCGTAATATATAGCGTGCCAGAATCAGTAACAGCGGCGTGATAATCAACCAGGCAAGCAGTACCACGCGTGAGAACTGTTCACTGGTTTTGGTGACAAAGGCGATAAACACCAGGGACAGGAAGGTGATTAACCAGGTCATTCCAATACGGACGGCTTCATCACGAAGTGGGCGACCGCTCCATGAGGTATAAATATCCATGAACCGGCCGACAAAGCTGAATAGCATGACAGCGCTCATGCCTGCTATCAGGTAACCTTCGATATTGTAAAAGTTGGTGTAGGGGGAGCCAATAAAGAGCGTCATGAGAATGATAGAGACATCAATCAAGCGGTAGATTAGCTCCGAGCTGATTTTTTTATCATCCACTGTTAGTCAGTTCCTTTATATACATCTATATACATCGTGTTTGTGGGATTGTGGCAATTCATTTAGGTGGCGCAAATTATACTCAATTTTCGTTAAAGTTGCTTGGGTATTTGTATCAAGGGTTGTAATTCCAGGAAGTTCTGTTTGTTTTAAAATGGATAATGCAAATATCATATTATTCGCGAAGAATCATCGGTTTCCCATTGATAATTATCAAGTTTCTTAAATTGTGCTTTGGCGCGAAATCGTATCACCATAGCGATTAGGATGTAAACACTGGTTGCCAGGGCTTGGCGGCTAAAGAGGCGTTTTTTCATGACATTGCCATAGTGTTTGGCTTCTTGAACGGGACATTGTTTTTTGGCGACCAGTTCCATATTGCCCAGTCGTGCACGGGTCTTGATTTTAATCAGCGAGTAAATGTCCCTGGGGGCGGTAATATAGATGTCGGCACCTTCAATATTCGCTATTTCGCTGTTTTTAAAATGGCAGCGTACAAAGCCATCATCACCGATCACATCGGCAAAACGATCAAAGCGTTTGCGTCCTTGCTGGCTGATGATAAAGCTGCAGGTGGCGATAACACCTTCCTTGATATAGGGAAGCCTGGTCCAGACTTTATAGTAGGTTTTCACCAGCCAGGATGATTTTGAGGTATCAATTACGGGCGTTGGTGCGGCAAGCAGAATATTGCTGTTATCCATGGTTTTGGTGATATGTGCGATACAATTGTTACTCAGCCTGGTATCGGCATCAATATAAAAAATGGGGTAATGTACGCCGAGTTCCCTGGCTTTTTCTTCCGCAATATTGAGTGCATGGGTTTTTGATGGTTTTTTAATATCCAGGCAAATAACCCCGGGAAACTGGTTACGCACAATCTCAACTGTTTTGTCAGTACAGCCATTACAGGGCACGATAATATGGTCAACACCAGGTTGATTGACAATACTATTCAGGCAATCGCTAATCACCGCTTCTTCGTTATGTGCAGGGACAATAACCGTTGCCATTATTGATACCCCCGTAACCATTCTTTACGCTGCTGGTATACTTTTTTCCATTCGCTTAAGGTGTCTTGTTTACTGCTTTTTATTAATGAAAATAGCGTTAGGGAGAGTAGTTTATTGAGCACATGTAACTGCAGCAAACCTTTGTAAACAGGTTTTTGCCAGGAAGCCGCATGTTTGTTAATCAGTTCGGCCTTGCCTTTTAATAGTTTAAGCATTTTGCCTGACAAGTTGGTTTCACTGACACCGCCATGGTGGATGATACGTGCATCTGGCGTAACCCGTGGCTGGTAGCCTTTTTTGATGGCACGGATGCAGTAATCTGCTTCCTCTGCGTACATGAAGAAGGTTTCATCCAGACCTGCAAGTTCTTGCCATAAAGAACGCGGCGTTAAAAAGAAACAGCCAGTGACCACATCAACCTCACGCTCGGTCTTTCTATCCCAGCAGCCATAGTTATCATGGTTGAAAAAGCAACTGTTGTTGAATGCTTTGCTTAATCCCAGTGCACTAAATAACAAGGTTTTAAAAGAAAGCCTGGCACGGGCGTTGTTGGGATTTAAGCTAAGGTCGTTATTTAGGGTGACACCGCCCCAGATACCGGCTCCAGGTGTTGTCTTTGCGTAGGCTAAGAGCTTGTCAATCGCACCATCAAGTATCACCGTATCCGGGTTAAGCAATAAAATATAATCGCCGCGTCCTGCTTTTGCGCCGATATTAACACCGCCAGCAAAACCCAGGTTGGCACCCGTCTGGATAATATCAACCTCTGGAAATGATTCGCGAATTAATTCAACCGAATGATCTTTTGAATCATTGTCCACCATAATGATATTGAAATCTGTTTCGTGGGTCTCTGCATAAACTGATTCAATCGCACGTTTGGTATAGTCTGCGGTGTTGTAGGAAACCAGAATGATATCAAGTTGGGGCATTGTGGTTTCCTTGGTCCTTTTGTTTGGTTTCTTTCTTGCTTACAGGGCCTTTTTTGCTAAGGGCTTCTTCCTTGCCAAGGGCTTCTTGTGCATTGAGGTAATCTTCAGAAAGCATGCCATAGGCAATGGTGTCGATGCCTGTTTTTATCACTTTTGCCGGATTCCCGGCAACGATACAATGCGATGGTACATCCCGGGTAACGACACTGCCAGCAGCCACAATGACATGGTTGCCAATGGTAATATTGGGTAGCACGATAGAACCACAACCAATGAAACAGTGTGTGCCAATCACCGTTTTTGCAGCGTGGCGGCGGGAAGCGTAATCATGGGAGAGTATGATGGCATCAAAGGTCACCATGGTTTTTTCACCAATGGTGAGCCCTTTTGGGTTGGTTTTATCAATGCGTGATTTAAATGAGAGGCGCACGTCCCTGGCGATATTCATGCCATAGACAGTGCGAAAATACCAGGTGCGGGCATATAATAAAGCATTACGTATCCGTACCAGCACCATGAACATATTTTGATTGATGAAGCGCGCTCTCATGTGATCCCCTAAATTATCCTTTGTATCTGGTCGTTGAGTTCTTTTGAAGCTTGCTGGACTGTTTGAGTTTTGCAATCCAGCTCAGTTGGCTAATGGCGCTGTTTAACTGTGAATGGTGGCGAGCCCAGGCAATCGAACCTAATATAAAGAAAAACATCGGTTGCAGTTTGCCAAAATAGTCAACCGTGAAACCGATTAGAATCAGGGACATGAATGCCAGAATCCATGATTCTACCATCCAGCGTGTTGCGCTGTGGTGTTTATGTAAATTGTTAAGTACATGAAAAACGGCATACAAGCATACAAACAAGAGAATAAACCCGGCAATCAGCCCATGTTGCAAGGTTACCAATAACCAAAAACTATCAATACTGTTATTCATCCAGTCAGGGCGCGTCCAGTCATGTAAACCAATACCGAACAGCGGATGATCCAGAATATCATCCTGGGTGTATTTCCATTGCAACATGCGGTAATAGCCAGTGACTGGATTTAAGGTCAGGTGAGAAACCATAATGGCAAACACACCACGGTTGGACAGTGCGCTAACCAGTATGAAGCCAGACATAAGCAAAAAACCACTGGCAAACCAGAAGCGTTTACCACCGTGCCAGAATTTGCTTAAAACGGCGGTTATGCCCTGAAAGACAACGGCAAGTAATGGTGCAGAGGACAGGGTGCTGAGCATACCGATAAGTAGTGCTACACTGCGTAATAAATTCGTCAACTTGAATTTATAAAGCGTTAATAACACGATAAAGGGGAAAAAGATTGCGCCGATGGTGCCATACAAAATAGGGTGGGCAAACAGGTTAGTGGTACGCATAATGCCCATGCGAATGTAATAGTGGGTATAGAGTCGGTAATCCAGGGAATCATGCCCGGTAATACTTCTTGCCCATTCGTGCAATATACGGTGTTTGGCAAACGCTTCATAGAGTGAAAAGATAAGCAAAAATGCTAAAATTGTGACAAACAATTGATTGATCTGGTAATAACGTTTTGGTGTGGTGATGTAAAAACGTGCCAGGTAGAATGCGCCTAACACCTCGATGATTAAAATACCCGAAGATTCAATACCATCTTTCATCCCGTGGTTATATATCAAGCTGGCAGAGGCGAGTATAACAAACAGGAAAAGCAAAATATCAATAAGGTCAGCCTGTTCCAGCAGCTTTTTAATATTGAGGAAACTGTAGATTAATACCAGGCCAAGTACAATACGGTATGCTTCAATACGTAAGGTTCCGACCAGGTAATGAAACTCTACCGGAATGAAAATAGAGATGACAAACAACCATGCAAGTAATCGAATAATCATGTTGTGCTGCCTTTATGCCGAGTCGGTTTATCCAGTAATTTATGCCAGTAAAATAATGCCAACACGAGGAAAAGTAATGTTGCGTTTGCGATAAGTGTTGCCATTGCAGCACCCTCAATGCCAAAGTGTTTGATTAAGACTACGTTAAAAAACAGATTGGCGAGTAGTGCTGTTACCAGGATAATATTCAAATAGCGGACTTTTTCTTTAATAATAAACATAAATGAAAATGTAATACTGGCGGCACGTAAAAACTGCGCCAGCAATAATAAACCAAGCGCCTGTTTTGCCACAATATAATCTTTACCAAAAGCGATTAATAACCAGTCTGATAATAAATACATGAATAAGGTGACGCTTAACACAACACCTACGACCAACGTCGTAGACTGCCAGAAGAATGCAATTAAGCGTGGCTTGTCATGTTGATAGATGTTGAGTAATCGTGGATAGATAGTGGCCTCAAGTGCCTGCAAAAAAAACAGGATAATATAGGATATTTTGGCAGCAACACTATAGTCAGCGACCTGGTCGTTGGGTAAGAACCAGCCAACCATAATGGTGTCGGCAAACAACATTAAATAGGAAAAAATGGAAACAGGTGCCAGTGGCAGGGATAGTTTAATCAGCCTGATATAACCAGGGGCACTTAGCTGTCCGGATATTGCCAGATCACCGTTTGCGGTTGTCTGCGCTGCCAGTTTTAAAAAATGGCGGGTGATCAAAATGGCCAGGATTCCTGCCAGGACCAACGATGCAGTATACACATTAAGGTAATTCTGGTTTTGAACAAAGGCATTCCAGAAAATACCAATCAAGACAAGGAAGGTGACTGCGGGCAGTGCGTTTTGACCAAGCACGCCATAAACGGTCTGTTTGACTGCTTTCAAATAGGTGCTGTTTAGTATCACCAGGTTAAAAAACAAAATACCCACACTTGAGAGCATCAAGTCGTGCAATGAAATACTATGATCAAAGAAACGATCCAGAATGGCAGGGCTTGCTAGTAACCAAAGCGCCATAAAAACGAGCGATAGTAATAAAACAGCTTGAAACCCGGATTTTAAAAAAGCCCCGCGAAATTCGCTGTGTGTGTTATGCGAGCTTGCCACTTCTTTCATTAATAATTGATCGGTGCCAAGACGGCTGATCAATGCCACACCCGTGACAAAGGTCATCAATAATAAAAGGTTGCCAGCATCTGCTTTTGGAAGCCTGTTAGTAATAATTAATACGACCGCAAAATTTAATGCAACTCCGGCAAAACGTGCCAATAGTGACCACAAACTTTGCAGCAATAACGGTTTGCTTTGTACTGTTTGAATGATTTTGGCGGTAAGGCTCATGGTGGGTTTATCGTTGACCCGTGAGGATAAAATCAGCAATATAATGGCTGATTGCCAGATGGCCGTCGCTTTTCTGCGGTGGCTGTGTATCTGCCGCGGTTGTTTTATTGCCCGAGAGGATTGTTCCAAGATGATGATAAAGTTCATCCTGATTGCTTGCCGCATAGACACCTTCCAGTTTGCCCATCCACTTAAGTCCATCCGCCTGGTGGTCGTTGCGGTGCTCGCCCAGTTTAAACTGGCGGTTGATGACAATAATCGGCGTGCCTAACTCTTTGGCGCTGATAATATTTCCCATGCCTGCATGTGAAACAAAAACAGTCGCTTGCCGGATATTGTCATTGTAGCTTCCGCCATCCATAAAACGTTCAAATTGCATATGTTTCGGACGGTAGTTACCATCACCAATCTGGGCGATAACGGGCTCCTCATGCTGTTTAGCCCATTCATCCATATAAGTGACCAGGCGATCAAAGGGGAACTGGGTGCCTACCGCCATAAAAATCATAAGATAGAGCCCTTGTAGATGATCTTTTTGCCATCACTGAGTGGTTCCCATTGGGTGATAACGAGATCAGCATGGTTTTTAACCATGCGCCCGGATCGCGAAAGCTGGCTGACGTTGGCAATACTATCCACCCAGATGGTTTTGATGGGCAATAGTTTTGCCAGTAAAAAAGCGATTGCACCCGGTGCCGCGCCGGTTGAGATGATTGCTTTGGGCCTATGCCGGGCAAATATGGCAAGCAACTGGAAGGCGAGCGGAATCAGCTTTAATTTGCTGTCTGCGCTGGCATCAGTGATATTGATAATGGTTCGTGAAGATTTTGCAGAAGAATATTGCGCCCCCGGCGTAACATAAACCACATCAAAATGTTCTTCTAGCGGGTTACAAATCTTATTGAGTTGAATCCAGTGTCCACCTGGCGATGCGATGGCCAATATTTTTTGTTTTTTGGTATCCATAGCCTGATCAGGGTTTGTGCAAATAAAATGCTGCCTGATCCCCCGCCTTCTGCTGGTTAAGTTGCTTACTTTGTACGTTAAACTCTTTGATTTGTTCATTTGAAAACATTGATTTTCCGGGGTTAACGGCATAGGAGTTTTCATCACTGAGTGCAATATCGTTCTGGTATTGCAGGGAGCCCCAGTATTGGAAAGCAAATGAATCGTAAATCACATCATCAAGTACAAAACCCGCCTTTTCAGCCAGGATATGCATGCTTTTAATCGAATGTAAAAAAAGATGGCGGGGTGCATCCAGTTGCACCCAATTAACACCATAGGTGCGCCAGGCCCAGGAAGTCACCGTTGGGATTCTGACCATGCAAATACCGCCGGGTTTTAATAACTGATGGGCTTTTTGTAGCACTTCAAGCTGGTCAAAAACATGTTCATAGGAATGGTTGAACATGATCAGGTCCCAGTCACCATCCGGTTTTTTTACACTAAGGTCATGAATGGATTTTTTTTCTACGCGTAAACCATTCTTGTAGGTAATGTCTTTTGCGTTAAACGGATCAATTCCCAGTAAATTGATAAAGCCGGCTTCCTGCATGGAATGGAGTAAGTGTGCCGCGCCGCAACCGACATCAAGTATTTTCGAATCCAGTTGTACTTTGGCACGGGCAATGGAGGGCAATTTATCATGAGGTTGCAAGCCTTGCATGACCTTGCCGATAAACCCCTTGCCGGTGGCGGCAAAACGGTCTCGTTTGCGTATTAATGAGCCTTTTAAACCACCTGTGGCAGATACCTGCTCGTAAGAATAATAGTCATCATCTGGATAGTATTCAGGCAGGTTGTCAGGGACAGTGGCAATCTGTAAACAACCACATTCAGCGCACTCAAAATAATCGTGTTCATCACGCAAACCCAACATCATTTCTTTAGCTGTATAATGCGTATTATGGTCGCTGTTTTGGCAGATTCGACATTGCATGGCTATTTCCTGTTTAAACGGTTGGTTTAGTTGTGTAAGCCGGCGTTAACAATATCAATCAGATACTGTCCGTAACCACTTTTTTTGAGTGGTTCTGCAAGGGATAACAGGTTTTCTTGTGAGATAAAACCCATATGCCAGGCAATTTCTTCAGGGCAGGCAATTTTTAAGCCCTGGCGCTCTTCGATAATGCGAATGTAATTGGCCGCATCCAGCAAGGAGGCGTGGGTGCCGGTATCTAACCAGGCAGTTCCCCGTTTAAGCATTTCTACGGTGAGCTTCCCCTGTTCAAGATAAACACGGTTAACATCGGTGATTTCCAGTTCACCACGGGGGGAAGGCTTGATGTCTTTGGCAATGTTGACAACATCATTGTCATAAAAGTAAAGCCCGGTTACGGCATAATTTGATCTGGGTTGTTCAGGTTTTTCTTCAATACTGAGCGCCTTTCCGCTCTGGTCAAATTCGACCACACCATAGCGTTCAGGGTCTCTAACATAATAGCCAAAAACGGTAGCACCTGATTCCTGTTTCGCCAGTTCTTTTAAGCGCTCAGAAAGCCCTTCACCATAGTAAATATTATCGCCAAGAATAAGCGTAACCGGGTCATTGCCGACAAATTCCCTGCCGATGATAAATGCCTGTGCAAGCCCTTCTGGTTTGGGCTGGATGGCATACTGGATATTCAAACCCCATTTGCGGCCATCTCCCAATAATTGTTGGAACTGCTGGCTATCGTGCGGTGTAGTGATAATCAGGATGTCACGGATACCTGATAACATCAGCACGGATAAGGGGTAATAAATCATCGGTTTGTCATACACCGGCATCATTTGCTTGCTGACAACCTGTGTAAGAGGATGCAGGCGTGTGCCACTACCACCCGCTAGAATGATTCCTTTTCTCATTATATTTCTATCCTGCAATTTACGTGTTTAAAGCCCAGATTCTGAACCCGGCGCATCATACCTTATTGGCGTTTAATATTCTATCAACAGCCTTCAGAACCAGGACAAAGGGTTTGATTCTTAAGGTGAAAGAAAAAAATGCTACCCTGTAAAAAAAGCAGCTAAAAAGCTGCTTTTATAAAATGACCTAAAATCGGGTATATCAAAGTCTTTAATAGCTTGAAACTTCGACACCGACACTCAACATATTGACATCGGTATCTTCACTGCTACTCGTTTCAACACCCGGATATTGTTCCCATTCTGCACGTATTTTGGTTGATTCGCTGAGACGCATTTTAGCGCCGAGGCCATACATTACGCCGAAGCCATCACGGTCACCCGTCGTATTATTACTGCTCCAGCGCATTGCACCGGCTTTGCCAAAAATATCAAACCTTTCTGTTAGTTGCACTGAACCAACAGCATTAACGGAGAAAGCTGAAATGTCAGCATTTTCACCATTCTTGTGCATATCTCCAAGGCTAGTATAGGCACCTTCGGCACTTAGATTATCGCTGAATTTGTAAGCCCCGAATAGTTTCCAGGCGGTATCGCTATCTTCACAGGACGTTTCACCGTCACAATAACTGCTTGCATCCGATGTTCCTATGGTGCCGCCAAAATAATAAGGATTGGTAAGCCCATTAGCAGCATCCGAGGTGTTGTCAACATAGTTGGCAGATGCTGCTTTACCGTAGTTAAAAGGAAGGTCAGCTTTGACTGTTGTCATGGTTGCTAGTGAAAACAAGGGGGTTAGCCCAAGCATTAGCAAAGATTTTTGTAATGTTTTCATTGGTTTGCCCTTTTGAGATAATAATAATTACGGGTTTTGTTATTACCTGAATCATATGAGACTGGGTTAACCCGTTTATAATTCAGGATATAACATATCCGCATCTGAGTTGTTATTTAATAAAGACCTAATCAGAGTATTTTAGGATACGTTAAACTGCTAAAAAGTTCAAAGTCTCTTGAA
>CAZPEE010000029.1:0-15944 GCA_964585525.1 uncultured Cocleimonas sp. | reverse complement strand
ACGGTTGATTTGCTCAAGCAGGCAGGGCGTAATTTGTTAAGGCGCTCGGAAGCTTATCAGCAGCTATTAAAACAAATCCACTAAGTTTTTTTGTTGGAAAACCCAATTAGCTTATTTTGCCAACGGCACAACTTACGACAGATTTCGCTTTTTCCTTGAGTGCTTCTACGCCTTCAACCGTTCCCTGTTCTGGATAACCCATGGCAAACAGTGCTTTTACAACAGGCTCGCGTATGGCTTCATCTTCGCTATCAATGGTGACGATTTGGTCTTCGATGGCAACTTCAACAGCATTCACACCCTCAATCCCTTGAAGTTTTTTGGTAATGGTATTGGCACAGCCGCCACAACGGATGTTTTCTACGTTAACACTGATTTTCATGTCTTTTTCCCAAGATTTGAAGAATCTCTTTATGATAGGTGCAAATGAAACCAAATCAAGGTTAGAATGGATACTTGTTTGTTCAGTTTACAGGATTTGATCATGCCAAAGTATCGCTCACACACCACCACACAAGGCCGCAATATGGCTGGTGCCCGTGCCTTATGGCGCGCCACCGGAATGAAAGATGATGATTTCAGTAAGCCGATTATCGCTATCGCCAATTCATTTACCCAGTTTGTGCCGGGGCATGTTCACCTCAAAGATATGGGGCAGTTAGTCGCACGCGAGATCGAAAAAGCCGGTGGGGTTGCCAAAGAATTCAATACAATAGCGGTGGATGATGGCATTGCCATGGGGCATGATGGGATGTTGTACAGCCTGCCTTCACGCGAGATTATTTCGGATTCGGTTGAATACATGGTCAATGCGCACTGTGCTGATGCACTGGTGTGTATTTCGAACTGTGACAAGATTACACCGGGCATGTTGAATGCCGCCTTACGCCTGAATATTCCGGTGGTTTTTGTTTCCGGCGGGCCGATGGAATCGGGCAAAAGTGTCATCAATCATCATGAAGTGCATCTTGACCTGGTTGATGCGATGGTCTCTGCGGCTGATCCGAATGAGTCGGATGAAGATGTGATGACCATGGAACGTTCAGCCTGCCCAACCTGTGGTTCCTGTTCTGGCATGTTTACTGCAAACTCGATGAACTGTTTAACCGAAGCACTGGGCTTGTCGCTACCGGGTAATGGCTCGATGCTGGCAACCCATGCGGATCGAAAAGAATTATTTTTAGAGGCAGGCAGGCAAATCGTCAAACTAACCAAGCGTTATTATGAAGAGGATGATGAAAGTGCCTTGCCGCGCAATATTGCCAATTTCAAGGCTTTTGAAAATGCCATGTGCCTGGATATTACCATGGGGGGGTCAACTAACACGGTATTGCATTTACTTGCCGCAGCGCATGAGGCAGAGGTTGATTTCAGCATGGATGACATGGACAGGCTGTCACGCAAAGTGCCTAACCTGAGCAAGGTTGCGCCCGCTACCCAGCTTTTTCATATGGAAGATGTGCATCGCGCCGGCGGTGTATTCCGTATTCTGGGTGAGTTAGAGCGTGCTGGCATGTTGCATACCGATTGTTCTACGGTGCATAGCAAGACCATGGGCGATGCTTTGGAAACCTGGGATATCCGCCGTAATCCTTCTGATGCAGTCAAAACTTTTTATCTTGCAGGGCCAGGTAACGTACCGACACAAACAGCCTTTAGCCAGGATAAACGCTGGGATTCACTGGATGTCGATGTGGTTAACGGTTGTGTGCGTGACCTTGAACATGCTTATTCAAAAGACGGTGGTTTGGCGGTGCTGTATGGCAATATTGCACAGGATGGTTGCATCGTAAAAACAGCAGGTGTGGATGAAGGTAGCCTGACGTTCTCCGGTCGGGCCCGTGTGTTTGAATCACAGGATGCCGCAGTCGAGGCGATCCTGGGTGATCAAATTATTGCAGGCGATGTGGTTGTGATTATTTACGAAGGTCCAAAAGGTGGCCCCGGTATGCAGGAAATGCTTTATCCAACGAGCTACCTGAAATCAAAAGGCCTGGGCAAAGTGTGTGCCTTGATTACAGATGGCCGATTCTCCGGTGGTACTTCCGGCCTGTCGATTGGCCATTGCTCTCCCGAAGCTGCAGAAGGCGGTGCCATTGGTTTGGTTGAAGAAGGTGATACTATCGACATTGATATTCCCAATCGAAAAATCAACCTCATGTTGGGCGATGCCGAACTGGATGAGCGTCGCACAAAAATGCAGACAAAAGGTTCTGATGCCTGGAAACCCGCACCTCGTCCGCGCAAGGTAACACCTGCACTACGTGCGTATGCGGCAATGGCAACCTCGGCGGCGAAGGGCGCGGTGCGGGATGTCTCTCAAGTTGAAAAGTGAGATGGAAAGAAGATATAGCCTTATCACGTTTTTTTTAATGGTGTTCCTGGTAGGCTGTGCGGATGATGATGTTGGTGAGCTAACGGTAAGTGAAAATTACGATGTCCCTTTGCGTTGTACTATTCCGGGAAAGCTTGATCTGGATCGTGAGACTGAAAACCAGTTAAAGAAATATTTGCAGGCTGGTGATAAACCATAAAGTGCCAGATGGTAAAATCCGGGATGTAAAAAGCGATGTATGCTTACTTTAACAAGGTAAATAATGGATATTTGCTTGCCTTGTCTTGAACGCTTTGGATTGCTCTGAATTCATCAAACCAATATTGATGGAGTACTAGTGCTTTCACGAAAATTGTTTTTTTATGTGTTTGGCAAGGGCATCATTCATTTCTTCAACGGACACAGCTTGTTTCTTTTTATAATTATTAAGCAGGCCTGCAACATCAGCAGCTTTTCTGGTGATGGGTTTAATAACCAATTCATTTTGTTCATTCATAACAAACTCAATTTTGTCGCCTGTATGTAGTTTCAGTTCCTCGCGTATATTTTTAGGAATGGTGATCTGGCCCTTTGATGTTAATGTTGCAAGTGGCAATTTTCATTCCTTACTAATTATATGTTTAATTGATTTGATAAGGAATGTTATAGAATAAAAAGTCTAATGCTTCAACTGTGATGAATCCTGGTTTAATCAGTCTCAAAGCGCATGGATAAATCCACCGCATAAATATCCTTGGTGATCTGACCGACCGAGATATAATCCACGCCTGTTTCAGCGATGAGTTTAACGGTATCCAGGTCAACACCGCCGGATGCTTCCAGCTTGATTTGATGGCTTTTGTTGTTAGAGTTATTGGCGTTATTTTCTTCGACGGCTTCGCGCATGCTGATCAAATCAAAATTATCCAGCATGATGATGTCAGCACCGGCTTTGCTTGCTTCACGGAATTCATCCATGTTTTCGGTTTCTACTTCCACTTTTATATGCGGGTGAAGTTTTCTTGCCTGGGCAACTGCTTTGCTGATTGAGCCTGCTGCCATGATGTGGTTTTCTTTAATCAGGACCATGTCGTATAGGCCGATACGGTGGTTTTTTCCGCCACCACACAGTACCGCGTATTTTTGTGCTTGACGCAGGTTGGGCAGTGTTTTTCGTGTATCCAGTATTTTGGTATTAGTACCGGTGTTTATATCTTTTATGGCATCGACGTACTGGTTTGTCAGTGTTGCGGTGGCGCTCAGTGTTTGTAAAAAATTCAGTGCCGCACGTTCGCCACTGAGCAAAGCGCGTGATTTTCCGTAAAGGTTGCACAGTGTTGCACCGGCTTTGATTTTATCGCCATCCTGATAATGCCAGACGACGTCAATATCGCCATCAATCTGCTTGAATACCTCGTCAAACCAGTCTGTACCGGCAAGAATGGCATTGTCGCGGCAGATAACATGTGCAGCTGAAATAGTATCAGCAGGAATCAGGTCGGCGGTGACATCGCCAGTGCCGATGTCTTCTTCAAGAGCCAGTTTGACTTGATCTGGAATATTATTGGGTAGTTTCATCGTTGAGGTTCTTTGTTGATGTTCTTTATAATATCGACATAAAAACGGGAGGCATAAAGCCTCCCGCAGTTTAACAGATGATTGTGACAGTGTTTATTTTAAACGTGTAACACCCATCATTTTCAGGATCGATTTTTCGTAGAATGGCTCCGAGCTTCCTTTTTTCATCTTGCGGATGAAGTATTTTTCAAAGGCGATTTTGGCAAGGTGTACCCATTTTCCTTTTTTGAACCAGGCAACATTGCGTGGTGGAATCTGTGGAATCGCCAGGAATGCAGCACCAGTATCACCCATATCAGCAAGACAAAGTGCAGTCCATGAACCTTTGGCATGAGGCTCCTTGCCATCAATGGCTGCCTGGATATTGTGCACCGCAGAGGTGACCATGGATTCGATCATATAACCTGTTTTAGGTGCGCCGGTTGGCACAGGTGTTGCTTCAACCGGTGGAATTGCCACACATACGCCTGCAGAATAGATGTTCTGGTAAGTAGGATTGCGATGGTAATCATCAATCATGACAAAACCACGCGGGTTACATAGGCCTTCTACACTGGCAACAGCATCAACGCCAAAGAAAGCAGGCAACATCATCGCGATATCAAACTCGACTTCATGGTTTTGATAGACTTCACCTTTGGCATCCAGTTCATCAACAAAGAGTTTGCCTTCTTCAACCTTGGTTGTTTTTGCATTGGTAATCCATTTGATGTGTTTGCTTCTCAGTTCTGATTCAAGCATGCCTTTTGAGTCGCCTACACCACCTAAGCCAAGATGGCCGATATAAGGTTCGGATGTCACCAGTGTGATATCGAATTTATCACGGATTTTGCGTTTGCGAAGATCAGTATCAACAATCAGTGCAAACTCGTAAGCAGGGCCAAAACAGCTGGCAAATGGCATTGCACCGATAATGATGTGCCCGCTGCCTTTTTCAAGAAGTTTTTGATAATCTTCATAGAACATTTCTGCGTGGTCAACCGTACAAACAGAATGCGTGTGGCCGCCGTGTGGACCGCTGCCTTCAACTTCATCAAAATATAATTTAGGGCCGGTTGCAATGATCATGTAATCATAATCAATGCTCTCGCCACCTTCCATTTCCAGTTTATTGTTGGCCGCATCAATTTTTGCAACTTTTCCTGCAATAAAATTGATGCCTTTTTTAGAGACATATTTATCAATAGAAAAGGTGATGTCGCTGCGGCTTCTCCAACCAACGCCCACCCATGGGTTTGAGGGCGTAAACTGGAAATAATCCCGCTCGTTGATGAGCGTGATTTCATGTTCGCTACCAAGCTCATCTTTTAATTCATATGCTGCTGGCATTCCGCCAGTTCCTGCTCCTATCACGACAATATGTGCCATAACGAAAAAACTCCTTTAGTTTAATTTGCGCTTTTTTAAGAATACGCGCTGTGTTTATAGTTTTATTTATACGCCTTTTACGTGTTAATAAGATGCTTAACAGTTTGTTAAAGGTGATCAATAAGGGTTTGAATAGTTGTTGCGGAATAACACCATAAATTACAGGTGTAGTCAATGAAAACCCGGTCGGAATTCTTCATAAGAGACTTCTAACATACTTATATATAAGGTTTTTTTTTGAAACCTTGAGTCTTGGTTCAGGTTTAAACCATTGATTTATGGTTTTATATTTAGCAATTATTGCGACAGGTTTAGTATACTCGTTTGATGGATATTTTTTTAGTCGGTGGGGCTGTTCGGGATAAATTACTGGGGTTGCCCGTAAAAGATCATGACTGGGTTGTAACAGGTGCAACGCCTGATGATTTAATTCGCCTGGGTTATACGCCCGTTGGCAAGGATTTTCCCGTATTTTTGCATCCCAAAACACATGAAGAGTATGCACTGGCACGTACTGAACGTAAAACAGCAGCAGGTTATCACGGTTTTGCCTTTCATGCAGATAGCGATGTGACGCTGGAAGAGGACGTCAAGCGGCGTGATTTAACGATTAATGCATTAGCAGAAGATAAAAATGGCAGTTTGCTGGATTTTGTTGGCGGCAAGAAAGACCTGGATAACGGTATATTAAGGCATGTGTCGCCTGCGTTTGCCGAGGACCCAGTGCGGATTTTACGTATTGCCCGTTTTGCAGCACGCTTTGCGCCTCTGGGTTTTAAGGTTGCCAAATCAACCATGAAACTGATGCGTGATATGGTCAAACAAGGCGAAGTTGATGCGCTGGTAGCTGAGCGTGTCTGGCAGGAAATGGTACGTGCACTGGGCGAACCCGCCCCCGAAGTGTTTATTGAGGTACTTCGTGAATGTGGTGCGCTCAACGTGTTGTTTCCGGAAATAGACCGCCTTTTTGGTGTGCCACAGCCTGAAGAATATCACCCGGAAATAGACACAGGCATTCATACCATGATGGTGTTGCAGCAGTCGGCTATCTTAAGTGATGAACCTATTGTGCGTTTTGCGGCACTTACTCATGACCTGGGTAAAGGGACAACGCCTAAGGAAATATTGCCTCATCACTATGGACACGAAGAGCGGGGTTATTATTTAGTCAAAGATTTGTGTAAGCGTTACAAAATCCCGAATAACTTTCGTCAGTTGGCAGAAATTGTGGCGCGCTACCATACCCATTGTCATCGAGTGTTTGAGGTTAAGCCTAAAACGGTGCTCAAAACGCTGAATGCACTCGATGCGTTTCGTAAACCTCAGCGTTTTGAGCAGTTTTTATTAGCCTGTACGGCAGATAGCCACGGTCGTCCGGGTTATGAAAATTATGATTATAAACAAGCCCCATTCTTCTCATTAGTCCGGCAAAAGACGGCCCAGGTTGATGTTCAGGAGATTATCCGGGATGGGTTTGAAAATAAAAAAATAGCCGAAGAATTATACCGGCGCAGGCTTAACGTTGTAAAAGACATGTTAAAAGCTGTAAAACAGAGCTAAATAAACATTGAATCTAATAAAAAAAACCATACGTTACTACTATAAGATAAACGTGAATTAATCGTTCGATAAGAACTTAGCGGAGGTCACACATGGGCACACAAAAAAACATTAAGACAGAAGCAGCGCTAAATGCGTCTGAACAGAAGCTTGCACAGCAGGCAGAATATAATATTGGCGATATTATTTTTCACCGGGAGCATGATTTCCGGGGTGTGATTGTGGATGTTGACCCGCAGTTTGAAGGTTCCGAAGAGTGGTATGACATGTATACCAGTAACCAGCCGCCCAAAAATGGCCCCTGGTATCATATTCTGGTGGATGAAGAATCATCAATGGCCTATGTGTCCGAACAAAATATTTGTACTGACAGTGACCAAGGTGAAATTGAAAACCCGATGATTGATGATTTGTTCAGCAAATATGATTCGGGGCATTACCTGCCGATACAAACGCTAAATTAAACCTGAATGATAAAATAAAGGCGTAAACCGACTTGCTTGAGCATTCCCAGTATTTTGTTGCTTTTATTACCGGGCTGCTCGGGGGTGTTCACTGTGTCGGCATGTGCGGTGGCATCGTCGCCGCACTTTCGTTAGGGGCTAACCCATCGGGAACAGTCACCTTTGTCGGTTCATCAACAAACCAGCATCTTGAAACGCCCAAAGTGCATTCCAAATTCGTTATTTTGCTGGGCTATAACCTTGGGCGTATCGCCGGTTATGTGACAGCAGGGGCTATTGTTGCGGGTTTGAGTGCAGCATTGGTTGATCTGACGGGTGTGGACACGGTTAAACAGGTTTTGGCAGTTGTTGCATCGTTGTTCATGATTGCACTGGGCTTGTATCTCGCCGGTTTATGGCAGGGTCTTGCCAAAATAGAAGTTATGGGTTCCGGTATCTGGAAGCGTATTCAGCCCTTGACGAAACGTTTCATGCCAGTACGGACTATCCAGCAGGCAATTCCACTGGGCTTTTTATGGGGTTGGTTGCCCTGCGGCCTGGTCTATACCGCTTTGACCTGGACGTTGAGCGCATCAAGTGCACTGGATGGTGGGCTGATTATGCTGGCGTTTGGGCTAGGTACGTTGCCAAACTTACTCGCCATGGGTATTCTGGCTGAGCGCTTGAGTCGTTTTGTGAGCAATCCCAATGTACGTTTGGCATCGGGGTTATTGGTGGTTTTATTAGGTGTGTTGACCCTGGTTAGAGGCTCTTTTTTTTAAATTCTGGTTGTAACTACTCAGCTTACCCTCTTATTTGCGCCAACTCTACGTTGGAAGTGCTCATTTACACGTGTAAACTGCGCGCTTCCGCCTTGGTTTGGCGCAAAACGAGGGCAATCTGAGCAGTTACCAGCATTGTGCTGAGTTGTTACTTCTGGTTTAGCAAATAGCTTTTTACCTGGCCTGCCTTTGTTTCTTTTAATATGTCAAAATCAAACTTTTCCTGCCAGTCACTGGATTCTTCTGCCGCTTGTTCCAGATAGATTAATCCGTTTTCATTTAATAGATGCTTTTCCATGATGATATCCAGTGTAGGTATCAGCAGGTTTTGGCGAAAAGGTGGGTCGAGAAAAATAATATCAAAGGCTTGTGTTGTTGCTTCCAGGTAGTTCTGGGCCGTTTCGTGCATAACCCCGGCTTCGGCTTTTAATAAGGCAAGGTTGGCTTCAAGTTGCCTGGCAACATGCCTGACGCTTTCGACAAAGACGACTTCACTTGCGCCACGTGACAGTGCTTCCAGCCCCAGTGCACCGCTGCCTGCGAACAAATCCAGGCAGCGTGCACCGTGTATATCAGCCTGTAACCAGTTAAACAGTGTTTCCCTGACTCGCTCTGGCGTAGGGCGTAAGTTGGGTGCATCATTAAAGGCCAGCTTACGACTGCGCCACTGCCCACCAATAATACGCAGTGTATTGTTGGCAGTTTTGGGCTTACTTTGCTGTTTCTTTTTGCGGCTCATCCAGCGTTACTTTATTGTTGTTATTATTGTCATTAGCTACGTCTTTTGCCTTGCCACCTACGATAATGGTGAGCATTTTGTCGGGGTGCAAGCGTCTTTTGTAGGCATCCATGATTTGTTCACGGCTAATGGCGTTGATGGTGTCGGTAAATTTATCCAGATAATCCAGTGGTAAACCATAAAAGCCTATCATCGCAATATAGCCGATGATGTCGTCGTTGCTGGCAGTGCGCAGTGGAAAGCCACCGGTGATATTAAGTTTGGATGCCTTGATTTCTTCTTCGCTGGGGCCTTCTTTCTGGAATTTTTGCAGTTCTTCGCGAGCCAGTTTAATCGCTTCATCAGTTTGTGACACTTTGGTCTGTAAGCCCAGCAGGAAAGGCCCCATCTGACGCATTGGCATAAAATAGCTGTAAACACTGTAAGAAAGGCCGCGTTTTACACGGATTTCTTTCATTAGGCGGGAGGTAAAGCCACTGCCACCGAGCGTATGGTTACCCAGGTAGAGCGTGAAATAATCTTTATCGCCACGTTTGTCGCCGGGTTGACCGATTATCACATGTGCCTGTGCAGACTGGAAGGGGATATGGACTGTCCTGGCTTCTTTAAGCGGCTTAACTTCAGGGATTGCTGCGGCTTTTTTTCCTGTTCCTTTTTCCTTGCTTTGAAGAGCCGTGGCAACCTGGTTAGCAATGTTTTCTGCATCTTTGCGGGAGAGGTCACCCACAATCGCCAGTTGCCCGTTATTCACCACCAAAAACTGATTGTTAAAGGCTTTAAGGTCGGCGGTGGTCATCGCATTGATGCTTTCTTCGGTGCCGCTGGTTGGTGAAGCGTAAGGGTGGTCACCGTATAATTCTTTATAAAATGCTTTGCTGGCAACAGAGCCTGGGTCTTGCTTTTGTGCCTGCAAACCAATTAATGCCTGCTTTTTTAAGCGTGCAAAATCAGCCTCGGGAAAATCTGGCTTGCCAATCACATCCAGCCAGGTTTTCAGTGATTTATCCATTTGTTCTTTGAGAGTCAGGCTACGCAGGCTGATGGTTGCCATGTCTCGCGCCGAGCTTGCAGAGAACTGAGCGCCTGCGGATTCAAAGGCTTCTGCAATCTGGTCGGCATTCATGCCTGCTGCGCCTTTGTCCAGCATGGAGGTTGTCAGGTTGGAAACACCGGCTTTGTCACCATCGTAAGCACTACCTGCGGCAAAGGTCAGGCGCAGGTCAAACATCGGGATCTCAGGCACATGCACATAATAAACGGCCAGGCCATTTTGTGTTTTCCAGTGTTCGATTTTGGGCGCTGCCTGTGTGATTTGACTGATTAATAAGCAGCCCAGTAGCAATAATGTTTGGCTTATGTTTTTTGTAAAGAAAATCATTATTATTTTGCTCCTGCTTTGTTTTGTGGTTTTTGTGATGGTGTCATAGACTGAGGAACCAATTCTGCAACAGTTAAGTGATCTTCAAGTAAATATTTCTTTGCCACTTTCTGCACTTGTTCGGCGGTCACGGCCATGACTTGCGGCACATATTCGTCCATCAGTTGATAACCTAATCCGACAGACTCCAGAGAGCCGAGCAGGGTGGCGATGTGTTCAATCGAATCGCGCTCATAGACTTCGTTCGCGACTACCTGTGCTTTGACACGATCCAGTTCCTTTTTACTGACTGGCTCGGTTTTTAATTTTTCGATCTCATCCAGAAGCGCTTTTTTGAGTGTGGCAGTCTTTACACCTTTGGCTGGAATGCCACTGATAACCAGCATGTTTGGCAATCGACCATAGCCATAGTAACCCGCGCTTGCAGAGGCAGCGATTTCCTTGCCGCGAATCAAGTCTCTGGAAAAACGTGCGCTGCTGCCACCGTCGAGTATGTTTGCTAACACCTCCAATGCATAAGGTTCCCATTTTTCAACTTTGCCCTTTTTTGCGCTGATCATGGCGGGTGTTTTGAAACCCATAAGCAGGTTTGCAAGTTTTGCTGGTCGTTTTACGATCAGGTTGCGCCGTCCCAGTTGTGCAACTTCAGTACGGGGCTTTACGACGGGTAGTTGATGTGATTTGTAGACACTAAAATATTTTTTTGCCATGGCAATAACCTTGTCCGGGTCTACGTCACCGACAACAACTAGCGTGGCATTATTGGGCGTATACCACTTTTTATACCAGTCATAGGCATCTTTGACTTTCATGTCATCCAGGTCAACCATCCAGCCGATCACAGGAGCCCGGTAGGGGCTGTTTAGAAAAGCCACCGCCTTGAATTGTTCGCGCATCAATGCAGCAGGTTTGTCATCCGTGCGCCAGCGGCGTTCTTCCTTAACCACTTCGATTTCTTTTTTAAATTCTTCCGGGTCAAATACCAGGTTACGCATGCGATCCGCTTCGATTTCCATCGCTGTTTCCAGTTTGTCACTGGCCAAAACTTCATAGTAAGCGGTGTAATCCTGTGATGTGAAGGCGTTGTTGCGTGCGCCGATGGCAGACACCAGCTTTTCAAATTCACCGGATGCATGTTTTTTGGTGCCTTTGAACATCATGTGCTCCAGCGCATGCGATAGCCCGGTGATGCCTTCGTGTTCATAGCTTGTACCGATTTTATACCAGACCTGGATCACAGCGACGGGTGCGCGTTTGTCCTGTTTGACCAGTATTTTTAGTCCGTTTTCCAGAGTGCTTTCAACGACCGGGTATTTATTGGGTGTTTCTTTAGCAAAGTTTATGCTAATTGGGGCAAGGAGGAATAAAGCTACCAGCAACCGTGTTGCTAGTGATAAACTTCTGAAACGTTTCATAGTGTACATAGTGTAGTTAAAAACCTATTATTAAATGATTTGTTGACCGGTAAGTATAAACGATGTTTCGAATATTTAAGAAAAAAAAGCCAAAAGAATCCGCTGAGGTTGTCAAAGAGGTTGTTGAAAAAACTGATGAAAAAGAACAGCAAATAACCCCGGGTCAACCTGTTGCTGATTCTGATCACAAAGAACCTGCAGCGTTGCCTATGGATCACGGTGATGTTGAAACCGAATTTCAAGACATTGCCGAACAGCAACCAATAGAGCCTGATGCTGCTGAAAAAGTTCCAGAACCTCCAGAAGAAATTGCGCAATCAACACACCTTCAACCTGATGCGGATAATTTGCATGAAGTTGAAAACCACGACCTTGCCACGCCACAGGATGAAGACAATACGCCAGCGGTGACAGATCATGATGTTGCTCAAAAACCAAAGAAAAAAGGTCTTTTCAGTCGGCTACGCCAGGGCCTGAACAAAACCGGTAGCGCGATTACAGAAGGCATGGGTTCTTTGGTCCTGGGCAAGAAAAAAATTGATGACGATGTACTGGAAGAACTTGAAACACGTTTATTAATGGCAGATGTTGGCATGGATGCAACCATGCGCATCATTGATGATTTGACCGCACGTAGCAAACGCAATGAGCTGGCTGATAGTGATGCCCTGATGAAGGCGATGTTTGAGGAAATGACAAAAATCCTTCGTCCTGTTGCCAAGCCACTTGAGATTGATAATACGCACAAACCTACTGTTATTTTGATGGTTGGCATCAATGGTGCGGGTAAAACGACAACCATCGGAAAACTTGCCAAAAAATTCCAGAATGATGGTAAATCGGTGATGCTGGCAGCAGGCGATACCTTTCGTGCGGCGGCGGTCGAACAGTTGCAAGTCTGGGGTGAACGTAACAATATACCCGTGGTTGCACAAGGGACAGGGGCGGATAGTGCTTCGGTTATTTATGATGCCATGGAATCTGCCAAAGCCAAAAATATTGATGTGCTGCTGGCTGATACTGCCGGTCGTTTGCATACCCAGACAAACCTGATGGAAGAATTAAAAAAGGTCAAACGGGTCATGCAAAAAATTGACCCCTCATCGCCACATGAAGTCATGCTGGTGATTGATGCCAGTATTGGCCAGAATGCTTTGGCGCAAGCAAAAGAATTTAATAATGCGCTGGCGTTAACGGGTATTACTGTAACCAAGCTGGATGGTACGGCAAAAGGTGGTATTTTATTTGCGATTGCTGAGCAGACAGGGATACCCGTACGCTTTATTGGTGTTGGTGAGTCGATTGACGACCTGCAAGCGTTTGATGCCTATGAGTTTACGTCGGCGTTACTGGCAGAGGACTCATAGCTTTTTGCGATTTGTATAATGTCCAGCCAGACTGTATTTGCCAGTTCTTCATCGCCAAAAAAGCGTTTTAACATCGTTTCACCATTTTGCGTAAGGTAGGGAAAACGCCTGAGTGTTTCTTCATATTCCAGATGGGATTTTTCCATATCCCCAATTTTTGCGTAGCCAACACACCGGGCCATGGGGCCGTGGATCAGGTTCTGTGCAACAATTTTGCGTGCTTCACCCAGGGCTTCCTGGTAGCGACCCTGGCGGTAATAATATAAAAATGGCACCAGGTGAAACCAGGTAGGGTAGGTATTGGACAGAGCCATTGCCTTGTTGACCAGGTTCATGCCTTTTTCCCAGTCTCCCATCATGCAAAGATGAAAGCCAGTTCCATATTCAACTCCAACATGAAATTTGCTGATATGACGAGCCTGATCAAATTCACGTAGGCTATCTTTCCATTCTTTCGTACAAAAAAGTATTTGGGCTAGTGCGAAATGACCTTCATGTGAATCTGGTTTTAGGTTAACGGCAGTTTCTGCTGCCTGTTTTCCTTTTTGCATTGGGGAAGGGATTATTTTATAGCCATAAACGTAGTCTCGACGACAGTAGTCGGCAAAAACCACATTGGCAACAATATCTTCAGGGTTGCGATTTAACGCCTGTTCGCAGATTTGTACACTTTTGGCAAAGGCTTCACGACTCAGGTTGTCCGTATAATGGCGATAATAAGCCAGAGTTTGATATTGTTTAGGGATAGGTTGGTTGCTTTCCAACAGTTTGCGTGACCAGTGAATATGCAGGTTACCCTGTAAGATATCAGCAACAGTGGCGGTTATTTTTCCGATGATGTGAGTCTGTTTGCTAATCGCTTGTTGGCTGTCGATATCAAAACTTTCTGAACATATAACCTCGGATGTTTCGGTGTCAAGCAAGCGATAAAATAACTCAAATTTATCTTGTGGTAATTGGTGAATATGCAAAACCAGGGTGAAATCAGCATCATATTTGTTTTTCATTGTTTGTATGACAGCGTTTGATTCACTGATATCTGCATTTGGAATAGAAACAACCAGCCTTGAAAATAAAAAATTACTAAATTCTTTTGCCAGGGTGTCAGTCATTTGAAAAAGGAGTCGGTTACTGGTTCTGTTTTGTGTTTTATCGGAAAAACACACCAGTGCTAACGTGGGGCCACAAGAAACACCATCTTTAGTATCGGGGCTGATTTGAGTACGCCCTTTTTTTGCAAAACTGGGAATATAGCTTCCTTTTGGTACTGAAATGACTAATGGATCATTCTCGCCTTCTTTATCATAATATTTTTTAAGTTTTTCCCGGACTCGCCCGGCAATAATCCTGATCACTGGGTTATTATCAGAATCAAAATTAGTGGGTAGTTCCAGGCCTTCTACAGCAATAGTATATTGTTTGAGTTTTTGTTGTTGTCCTGCGATTGTTTTATGCACAACATAGGCAAGAAATTTTTGGATTTGATGTGCAGATTTAAAATACTGGCTATTTAAAATTTTCAGTAATTGATGCTCGACCAATTGCATGTCATCTTCTGAGAGAGACGTGATATTTTTATTGTTGCTAAAAGAAAGTGCCATTGCAAATGTTCTTAATTAAAATTATAGATAAATCTGGCTTTTGTTAGTATCCAATTCGTGGTGTCGTCAGCAGTATACAGCCTTTAGTGATGATGTTTAAAGACGCTAATTATCATTAGGTTAATTTAACTAAGGTTGCTGCATTTTACAGGGGCATAACAGCCACTGCTTACACCTTGAGTATAGTATAAGTCATACTAATGGCTATATTTTCCTGACGAACAGTAGGTTTTTATCCTTAATAAGCCCAAATGTCAATATTTACGCCGTGTTCACGTAGTATATCGGCACGTGTGGAAATATATCGTTGAAAGTTTTTCTGTGTTTTGTAAGCGCCACTTAGGACATAATCAAAGACGGATTGAACATGAAAACTGCGCATTTGCGCATCAATACGCATCACTTCTTTTCCTTGAGGGTCGAAAAAAACGATGGCTGGCTGGTAAATGATATTGAGGGTATCTGCCCATTTCTTAGCTGTTGTTTTTTCTCCCGCAGGCGTAATGACAGGCGTATCACTAAATCGGTCTAGTTGTATAGATTCAAATTGCTTAACCAGTTTGCGCGTTAAGGGGTTTTTGAGTGTTTTTTTATGCAGTAAGTCGCAGTTTTTACAGTCTGCTTTTTCAAAAAAAACAGCCAGGTACTTCTCTGTTTTCTTGTTTTTTTCCTTGCCCCTTTCAAGATTGTAGGGTGCTTTGGAAAAGAAATCTTCATTTTGTAAACCACGGTTAGTGTCAGTTTTTTCTCGTTTTTTCAATGTGTTTTTATTCGCAACATAAGCAGCATAAGTTGGTTTGGTATTGTCGCGAAGTGCGGCATATTCAAGTGCCAGGCGAAATTCCTCTGGTGGAATGTAGCCATTGAGCCGCAATGTCACTTTTCGTTTTTCATCAAAAAAAAGTAGTGTAGGGGTGTATTTTATATCAAGGGCTTCCGCAAAAGCTTTTTCGGTAAAATCATGTCCTTTGACTGTTACCACATCGCGGTCACCCCAAAGGTTGATGGCAACAATGTCAAAGTTTTTGCGGAAAGTTTCTTCAATATCTTTTTGGCTGAAATTATCTTCCCATAGCTGGCTGCAATATGGGCAACCTTCCTGCCAGAAATAGACGACGAGCCGCTTATTTTTTTCGGCAGCGTCGCTGATATCTTCTTCCAGATCAAGAAAACTTTCTTTAAACCAGTCGGGGTGTGTTGCTGTTTTGGCACCTTCGTATTTTCCAGGTTTAACGATTTCATCAGCATGAAGCGCTAAAGCAAAAAATAAAACCCAAAAGGTTAAAGCATTTTTTATCAATATTTTTGTCAATATCTCTACTGGTTTGAACATAAATTCCTCCTCTACTAACATAGTGTAGCATTGCGTGGTATTTTATTGTGTTATCATTGATCAGGG
>CAZPEE010000028.1:12523-16002 GCA_964585525.1 uncultured Cocleimonas sp. | reverse complement strand
AGCTTTCTAACCTTTAAATATTAAATATTTCATCGTGTAGTGGGGTGAGGAACGAACCCCAACAAAGACTGTTGGGCTTCCTGTGTCAGCCCAACCTACCTAAATCTGCAGATAAATTCTTATTTCAATGCAGCAACGACCGCATCGCCCATTTCGGATGTACTGACCTGTTTGGTTCCGGCTTCACCACTGTAAATATCGGCGGTACGCAAACCATCCTTTAATACACGCTCTACGGCTGCATCAATTTTATCGGCAAGCTCTACCTGGTCCAGTGAATAACGCAACATCATACTGACCGACATGATGGTAGCCAAAGGATTGGCAATATTCTTACCCGCAATATCCGGCGCGGAACCATGGATCGGCTCGTACATGCCTTTTCCATTTGCATCCAGCGAAGCAGAAGGTAACATGCCGATAGAACCGGTGAGCATCGCCGCAGCATCGGATAAAATATCACCAAACAGATTGCCCGTGACCATCACATCAAACTGCTTCGGTGCTTTCACCAGCTGCATCGCCGCATTATCCACATACATATGGCTAAGCTCGACTTCCGGGTATTCAATGGCAACGCGCTCAACCACTTCGCGCCAAAGCTCCATCACCTCAAGCACGTTTGCCTTATCAACTGAGCACAAACGCTTGTCACGTTTCATCGCAATCTGGAAAGCAGAATGCGCGATACGCTCAATCTCTGATTCTTTATAAATCAGTGTGTTATAGCCTTGTCTTTCAGAGTTTTCAACTTCCCTGATGCCACGCGGCTCACCAAAATAAATACCGCCGGTCAACTCGCGCACGATCATAATATCCAAACCAGCAACCACCTCTGGCTTTAAGGATGACGCATCTGCCAACTGTTCATTTAAAATTGCCGGACGCAGATTAGAAAATAATTGCAAATCTGCGCGGATACCCAGCAAGCCACGCTCAGGACGCAGGTCTCGCGGCAATTCCTCATATTCGTAACCACCGACCGCACCCAGCAAAATCGCATCTGCCTCTTTTGCCTGTGCTTGCGTAGACGGCGGATAAGGATGCTCTTCCGCATCATAAGCCGCACCACCGATAAGCCCGTTTGTGATCTCTACATCCAGCCCAAAATCGCTTTTAAGCAGGTCAATCACTTTAACTGCTTCAGCGACAATTTCCTTACCGATGCCATCACCGGGTAAAACCAGAATATTGTGTGTCATGTTTTTACCTTACTAATTTAAACAATTTTTGTAACGCAGAGTACGCAGAGAGCCTCAGAAACACGCGGAAACACACTGAATGATGAATCTTTTTTCCGTGTCTTTCTGTGTGCTTTCGTGGCTAAAATCGTTCTATGCAAACAACCAGGGCGCTTCCTGTTTGCGCTTTTCTTCATACGCCTTTATATCGTCCGCATGTTGCAGTGTCAGGCCGATATCGTCAAGCCCGTTGAGTAAACAATATTTACGGAACTGATCCACCTCAAAATCATAGGTCTCACCTGTCGGTGTAATAACCTGCTGATTTTCAAGGTCAACCGTAAGTTCAAAGCCTTCATTTGCTGCAACTTCCTTAAACAGTTTATCAACGATTTCTTCAGATAAAACAAGCGGTAACAAACCATTTTTAAAACTATTATTAAAAAAGATATCGGCATAGCTTGGCGCAATCACGGCGCGAATGCCGTAATCCGTTAGTGCCCAAACGGCGTGTTCCCTTGAGGAACCACAGCCAAAATTTTCCCGTGCCAGCAGTATCGAGCCACCCTGGTAACGCGGCTGGTTGAGGACAAAATCTTCCTTGATGGCACGTTTGGAATGATCCATGCCAGGCTCTCCAGCTGTTTGATAACGCCAGTCATCAAACAGGGTGGGGCCAAAACCAGAGCGTGAAATCGACTTCAAATACTGCTTGGGGATGATTGCATCGGTATCGACATTGGCGCGATCCAGCGGAATCACGATGCCTGTGTGCGTGGTAAATTTATCCATTAGATTGCCTCCCTTGCGTCAACAAAATGACCGTTAATGGCGGCCGCAGCTGCCATTGCCGGGCTAAGCAGATGGGTGCGTCCACCCTGACCCTGCCTGCCTTCAAAATTACGGTTCGAGGTTGAAGCACAACGCTCACCCGGCTCCAGCCTGTCGGCGTTCATGGCAAGGCACATCGAACAGCCCGGCTCACGCCATTCAAAACCTGCTGCAATAAAAATTTTATCCAGGCCTTCTGCTTCGGCCTGCTTTTTGACCAGGCCAGAACCCGGCACCACCATCGCCAGCTTAATGTTATCTGCCACTTTTTTGTCTTTTGCTATCGCTGCTGCTGCACGTATATCTTCAATCCGCGAATTGGTGCAGGAACCGATAAAAACCTTATCCACCTCAATCTGGTTGATTTTCTGCCCGGCGCTCAAGCCCATATAGGCGAGTGCATCCGCAATGCTTTTGCTTTTAACCGCATCAGGCTCATCTGCAGGATCAGGAACTTTATCATTCACACCCAGTACCATCTCCGGTGAGGTTCCCCAGGTGACTTGTGGCTCGATACGCTCAGCATCAATACGCACAACTTGATCAAATTGTGCGTCCTCATCAGACACCAAATCCTTCCAGGCGGCGACTGCCTTATCCCAGGTCTCTCCCTCTGGCGCGTATGGACGACCCTTGATGTAATCAATCGTGGTCTGGTCTACTGCGATCATGCCAGCGCGGGCACCTGCTTCAATCGCCATATTACATACCGTCATGCGCCCTTCCATCGACAAATCACGAATCGCTTCTCCAGCAAACTCAATCGCAAAGCCTGTACCACCTGCCGTGCCAATCTCACCAATAATGGCAAGCACGATGTCTTTTGCAGTCACCCCCGCACCAACCTTGCCGTCCACGCTAACCAGCATATTTTTCATTTTCTTCTGGATCAGGCACTGCGTCGCCAGCACATGTTCGACCTCGGATGTGCCGATGCCATGCGCCAGCGCACCAAACGCACCGTGTGTAGAGGTATGCGAATCACCACAGACCACCGTCATTCCCGGCAAGGTCGCGCCCTGCTCCGGACCAATCACATGTACAATACCCTGGCGAATATCATCCATGTGAAATTCGTTGATTTTAAATTCAGCACAGTTTTTATCCAGCGTTTCAATCTGGATTTTTGCCACGGGGTCAGAGATACCTGCGGTGCCATTGCCACGGTTGGCACGGGTGGTAGGTACATTATGATCCGGCACAGCCACGACTGAATCGGTGCGCCAGACATCACGACCAGCCATGCGCAAGCCTTCAAACGCCTGCGGGGATGTCACCTCATGCACCAGATGGCGGTCGATATACAATAACGCCGTACCATCGTCTTCTTCGCGCACCACATGCGCATCCCAGATTTTATCGTAAAGTGTTTTGCCTGCCATCGGAATGACCTCGTTGAGTAGATCAAACCAGTTTACGCTTATTCGTTTTATAACTATAATGGTTATTTTTTATATTTATCATTCC
>CAZPEE010000028.1:10563-12423 GCA_964585525.1 uncultured Cocleimonas sp. | reverse complement strand
ATGGACTTATCCACCTACAAAGCCTTCATCAGCGTTGCCGAACTGGGCTCTTTTTCCAGGGCTGCCAAAGCACTCTACATTACACAGCCTGCGGTGAGCAAACGCATTGCGCTACTGGAACAACAACTCGGCAGCAGCCTGTTTGACCGCATCGGTCGCAAGGTGCTTCTCAACGAAGCAGGCAAGGCACTGCTACCGGTTGCCTTGCGCATCATGCAGGAAATCAAGGAAAGCCAGCGGGTAATTGATAATTTATCTGGTGAAGTCAGTGGCGCATTATCGCTAGTCACCTCACACCATATCGGACTAAGACGCCTGCCTGATTACCTGAAAACGTTTACACAAACCCATCCCAACGTCAGGCTTGACCTGGCTTTTATGGATTCCGAAAACGCCTGTCAAAAAATCGAAAAGGGTGATTTTGAACTGGGTGTCGTCACACTGCCCCTGAAACCCGCAAAACGACTAAAAATCACCCCCTTGTGGAACGACCCGCTAAGCATCGCGGTAGCACCTGGGCATCCGCTTGTAGAGATTGCACATCAGACAAAAATCAGTTTAACTGAATTGGCAAAACACAGCGCCATCCTGCCAGCGATTGGCACCTATACCCGGACAGTGATTGAAAAACCACTGTTACAAAAACAGCAACAGCGTAAACTGGATGTCATTATGGAAACCAACTACCTCGAAACAATCCGCATGATGGTCAGCATCGGCCTTGGCTGGAGCGCACTACCCAAGACCATGATTGAAAAAGACCTGGTCGAAATCCCCGTCAAGGGATTGCACATCGAACGCACACTTGGCATCGTACAACATGCACAGCGCAGTCTATCCAATGCTGGAAAGGTGTTTATTCAGCAACTCGTCAGCCCAAACGGAGTATAGTCCAGCCATGCCAGACAAAACCTACCGACTTATCTACAACTGCCCCGACCAGGTTGGGCTAATCGCAAAAACTACGCAATTTATTGCGCAACATGGTGGTTCTATTAGCGAATCAACCCAGCACACCGATGCGTTGAGCAAGCGCTTTTTCTCACGTATTGAGATTCAGGCGGGTAGTTTGGACATTTCGCTGGATCAGTTTAAAACAGCCTTTGAGCCGATTGCCAGGGAATGCCGGATGAACTGGAAAATCGTTGAAAGCAGTTACCGGCAAAAAGTTGCTATTCTTGCAAGCAAACAATCACACTGCCTGTCTGACCTGCTGGATCGCTGGCATAGCGGTGATTTGCAGTGTGATATTGTCACGGTCATATCAAACCATCAGGATCAGCGTTCACTGGTTGAGCATTATGGACTTGATTTCCACCATATTCCTGTAAGCAAACAAAACAAGGCTGAAGCGTTTGCAGAGATGATTAATCTGATTGACTCTGTTGCGGCGGATACTATTGTACTGGCGCGTTACATGCAGATATTATCCAGTGATTTTTGCGACCATTACCCTAACCGCATCCTCAATATTCACCACAGCTTCCTGCCCTCCTTTGTCGGTGCAAGACCATACCACCAGGCGGCTGCACGCGGTGTTAAACTGATTGGTGCGACCTGTCATTATGTCACCGAAGACCTCGACGAAGGCCCCATTATCGAGCAGGATGTGGAACGGGTCAGCCATTCCGACCAGATTGAAGATTTGGTGCGCGTCGGCAAGGATATTGAAAAGCGGGTTCTGGCACGCGGACTGCGTTATCACCTCGAAGACCGGGTGATGGTGGATGGCAACAAGACCGTAATTTTGCGCTGAAGCTTAGATCTGCAAGGAAACAACGGGATTAAACTATTTTTGTAACGCAGAGTGCGCAGAGAACCGCAGAGAGAAAACCAACCCGGATGTTTCATTGCCTTGAT
>CAZPEE010000028.1:2160-10463 GCA_964585525.1 uncultured Cocleimonas sp. | reverse complement strand
AACCAGACGGGAGATGCTAAAGCATCCCGACACGATCACCTGTCATATAACTATAGCCATTCTCCTCACGGGCTACCATGGTGCTATTCATATACTTTGAGAAACCAATTTGCTTCAGGTTAAAGCGCTGGATGATATCCAGCATCCACATTGGAACCTGGCCGATATTACACTTCAGTTCGAGGATGACGGATTCGCCGGTATGAAAGGTGTTTCCGGTATAGATGTTCTGGTTGTCGTAACTGTTCATGTCATTGTTTGGTGTCAAAATCAAGCGGTCTTCAAGACGGTATTTCATGGAAATATCCATGGTGACACGCGCATATTCATCGACTGTAGAGAAAAAAGCGCGGCGGCGGTATTGTGTGAGTATCTTAGGCTCAATGCTGTAGCTCATCGCAAGGCGCAAGAATAACTCCTTATTGCGTTTTTCCTTGGGTTCATCATCCCCGGAAACACGGTAATTCGGGTCAGCCAGTATTCGAGGCCATTCTTCATCATTCGCTGTTGCACGGTATTTTTTAACGATTGGGCCGGTTTTGTGTTTAATTTCCAGAAAATATGGAGGCTTGTCGCCATCTGCATAGGCTCTGGCGCGCATGTTAAAACGCATGTCCCGACCGTACATGCGCTGTTGTAAAAACTGGAAAGTGGGTGTATCAAAATAGAGGCTATTAACTGTGTAAAAATGGTTTTCAGCCTTGTCAGAGTAATAATCCAGCGAACAATATGGCGAGATGAAATCTGAAATCGCCTCAACCTGTGAATACGGAACCAGGTATTTCAGTTCGTGCCGTTCTAAAACAGCGGGTAATGCACTTAATACGGATGCCATAATACGGATACCAAAATAAAATCTCTTTACTCACGCATTACAAAATGCGCGGTGTACCAACCTTTAACCAGTTCCTGTAGGGTGTCGCTGCAAGTAAACCGGCGTTATGCAAAAAACTGATATATTGTTTTAAGGCACGAACCAAAATCTGGTTTTGATTTTTCTGATAAGAAACCTGTTTGTTTTTCAACGTTAAAACCAACTGTAGGTCACCTGTTTGGGAAACCCTTTTTATCCTTGTTGCCAACCTGTTTAATAGACCTTGATTGCTCAACCATTGATCTTGTAAACGGAATAATACAAATTGCTTCTGGCTTAACTGTTCTGCAATATCAGCGCGGGTATTATCCACATCCAGTGAAGCATAATAAGCGCTTTGCCTTTTTTGCGCTGTTTCAAATGAGTTTCTGGTCAGTGGAATATTAACACCCACTTCAGCACCAAAAGCATCATCCTTGTTGTCATACAAGATTTTCACCGATTTTAAAGCCAGGTTTTGCTGGGCATAACTTCGATGCTGTTGCCTTTCCGCAATACCATTATCCAGCAATGCCTTTTGCACCAAAGGACTATGCTTTTCATAAGATTTTGTTCGTAAAACATGCTGGGTAATATCCAGCATTTGCTGAATCGACACCAGGTTTCGTGTCGTTACCACGCTACCTGCTAAAGACTGTTGATAACGATTCAAGCTGGCGCGGTTATCAACCTCTTCTGCCCAAAGTGTATCCAGAGACAGATCCGCTTTTAATAGTTTGTCAGCCCTGAAATTATCGCTAAGCACCTGTGATTTCCAGTGGTTTAAATCATCATTTGCAAACTGGCGCTGTTGCTGAAGCAGTGATTGGCGCAACTCCTGATCAATCATATCAATAATTGTTAAGTAACTGTTTTTCAACCTGTTTTGTAAAATCATCGACTGTTTAATGCCCGTTTTTGCTTCGCCCAATTGCAAAATATCCCTTTCTGCATCAACCTGTTCACCATTCTTCAGGGATACTTTGTAACTGACTTGCTGATCTTCAAACTGGTCAAAGTCACTCACTTTCCATCTTAGTTCGGTATCGTCTACCCAGGCATCAAGACCGGATAACTCCGGCTCGGCCTGATTGTTATATTGCTGCTTACTCTGTGAGAATTGATTCTGGCTTTTAATAATTGTATTTCTCAAATAGTCATTATCATCCTGAGCCTGTGCTGTTGAGCAAATAACAGACAATGCGACCAACAACAGTAACGATGAGCACTGTTTAATGCGCCCCAGGCTCATATTGATCAATACCGCCTTAATCATAACTCCCTCCTGGCTGATTCTGCCATAGCACTGGGCAGTAGTGCTTCAACCCTTTCACCAACCGGTTTAAAAAAGGCTTCTGCCGAGTTGGGCCGTTGTGGCGTGAAACTGATTTGCACTTTCTCACCCAACAAAAGTGGATTGTTTTTTTCCAGGCGGATAATCACTTCACGTCCCCAGGAACGCACCTGCGGGTTGACTTTCAGGCGTTCAGGGTATTCCACAATGCGGCTACCGAGGCTTTCTATAACGCCGGAAACAGGAGGCTGCTTTTGATTGCGTGACGCATAAACCCAGACTTGTTGCCCGATCTTTGCGTCATTGGATACGTTCTCATGTATATAGCCTTTAACCATTTCGGGATATAAACCATATAAGCTCATCACACTTTTAAACGCAGGCACTCGCTCGCCCTGCTTAAAATTGATGGTGCCGATACGCCCGCTAAAATCTGCTTTAACTGTTAGCTCCTGACTCTGGCGATTAAGTTCATCAAGACGATTTTCAACCTGGTGTTTCTTAACAGAAACAGGCTTTTTACTCGCCGACAACTGGGTTCTCAACGCATTGATTTGCGCCTCTATAGCGTTTGATAGATACTGTTTTTGCTGGCGTAACAGTTGGGTCTGTTCTAGCAGTGGATCAGCACCACCCAGTGCCCCGGCATTGACATTATTTCCGGTGATTTTTTGATACAGGTCTGTATTTTGACGGCGCTTTGATTGCAACTGCTGAATTTGCATATCAATCTTGGCAAGATCAGCTGCTTTCTTTGCGTTTAAGACACGAATTTTTGCACGAATGGTAGAAGCTGTTTCTCCCTGACGTGCATTCAACTCATCAATTTGACCTTCCAGCAAAAGTTTTTGGCTATCCAGTTCACTCCTTTTGGCACGCAACAGGATACTACCCTGCTCCACATACTGACCTTCAATCACGGCTATCTCAGTGATTTCTACAGGCTCTTGAAAACTGACTGTTTGCTCATGGTTTTCTGTAATACCAAAAAACTGCGTGGTGTTTTGTTCAAAGCTGTGGGTCAACATAAACACCCCCACTATCGAGAGCAACAATGCAATTGGCAGTAATAATTTACTCATGGTACTCATTACAAATCCACCGTAGCTTCTTGCATCATCAGGTTAAGACCTTTTAATGATGGCAATCGTTTAAGCTGTGTCAAAAATTCTTCGTGGGTTTTTCCACGTTTTAATTTGATATGGTAAGCATAATCAAGACGCTTACCCTGCTCAATCTCACGCAGTGTAATTAATGAAAAAGCCTTGCAGTATTGCTGCATGAATTTATCAAGGTATTGTTTTTCCTTACCATCAGAACTTGATTCCAGAGGCATATTAAAGCGCAACATGCCATCAAAATAATTTTGCGGGCCAAGTGGTGAGTAATATAAAATAATGGCTGCCAAGGAAAAACCGATAGTGCCCACAATCGCCGCAGCAAAGGCATACGCACCACAAGAAATACCCGCCGCCAGTGACGCAAATAGAAACAAGGTATCGCGTGGATCTTTTAAGTTGGTACGAAAACGGATAATCGCCATCGCAGCCATAATACCCAGGCCTCGCGCCAGGCTATCACCAATTGCCTGGATAATCACCGCCGCAATAATAGAGATAAGCACGATCGCCTGCACATAGTTACGTGAATAAGATAAACCTCGAAAGGTTTTCTGGTAGACAATCGCCAAAACCACTGACAACACAAACGACAGCAGTATCGTAAAAATAAGCGTTTGCAAATTGGCGCTTTCTGAAGCAGTCTGAACTGTTATTGCATCAAGCATTATTAACCCTGAATATTTTAACCCTGAACTTTTATTAATTTTTAAGACCTTTTTTACGAGGCCTTGCAAATTGAGATAATCAGGATAATGCACCTTTCAGGGTAATGACTAAATATTGATCAGGACAAGGGGGCAGGAATACAAGATAAGTAGTCATCTTATACATAAACGAGACTAACCATTAACGTTAATTCTATTTATTTTGAAAACTTTTTCTCTTCATAATGATTCAAGTAATGCTCTAAACGTAAATTTTCACCGTATTGATTTTGCCAAAAAGACAACCACTGCCTAACACTAAACTTTGTAGGCCATTGATGTGTTTTGGCGCATTCTATAAGGCTTTTTTGTATTTCTGCCAAATCATAATCATCGGCATTTTGTTGCAAAATATTGCAGACTTTTCGCTTGCTTTTCCAGCGTTTTAGGCGCTGAAAACCATTTTTAAATAGGTAGAAAAAACCCAGAACACTCACCAGAATTCCTCCCAAAAGCAACAATATTTTTTCCCACAAAGCTAACACCCAGGGACGTGGGGCTTGATAGCTTACCCTTTCCAACCGGGCATTTTCCGGATTAAACCAGTGCCATTGTAATTTGGGCAAATTCAGCTTTCCACTACGTTTCGCTTTAACAGGAATGACGTAATCAAGCTGAAATCCCGCATCTCCTTGATCAGGATTAACGGTGACTTTTGCCGGTAACACATCCAGTCCTTTGGTGCTTCGCAGTTGTTTCAAAATAGCGGGGAATTGCCCGCTTGGCACGGTTTTACTATGCAGTGTTATATGCCAGTAGGCGAGTGAATCAGGCTTTAATACGCCTTCTGGCTCAATCGTAGATTGAATACTCACCCGCCCCACGGGCAAGGTCGGTGGCATATAAGGTGGTAACGCCCGAACCTCAATCGTTTGCACCGGGGGCTGCCATTTAGCCCTGGTTCCACCGTATAAGTAATACCGAATTGGTGGTAGTTTGATCTGCTGTTTTCCGCTGCTATGTGGATAAAGTTGCCAACGCAGTGTCAGTAAATGTGTTTTTTCATCGTTAATTAACGGTAAGGCTTTGACTTGCATTCCGGGGATAACAAGCTTATCTGTTTTTAACAGCGCAAAGGGATCGCTCGCTTTAACGCTAACTTCCACAACAACCTGCTCGCGCTGCCATACCTCTGCATCCGAGAGATGAATCTGCCAGGGAAGGTCGCTGAGCACCGGCGCTACCACGGCTGGACACCAGGAATCTGCTTAGGCTTTTTCAAGGAGCCTGGGAACCCCTCTTCTATTTCAAATAGCCTTTTCCAGAAAATAGCCGGATTATCATCCATTTCCTGCAGGGCGATTTGCGCTTCGCCTAAAGATTGTTGTCGCCTTATTTTTTCATGAATGCTACTTGCACCCTCCTGCTGCAACCGTTTTAAACCTTTGCTGACCAGTTGTTTAAGGCTCGCCTGATCAATGGGTAAGGTAGGTAAACCCGTTGCAGGTTTATTATTACTTTTACCGGAGGTCTTGGTGCTATCCTGATCCCAGTTTAAATCATTGCCAATCGCTTCCAATCGATTGCCATCCAGCTTGTTCTGGCCTTCTGACAGCAGCTGTTGCCTTCTCAAAAGCGCCAGTTTCTGCTCCAATGCTGCTTGTACGGTCTTTGCAAGCGCCAGGTTTTGTTTTGTTGACGAATGATTTTTACGATACGTTAATGAATCTTCAAAAACCTGTGTTGCCGCGACATAGTCACCTTGTTGAAAATAACTATTGCCGAGGTTATATAAAGCCCGGGCGCGTTGTGTATCCGTTTCAGCATCAAAGACTGCCCTGGAAAAGTGCTTGATGGCTTGATCAAACTGTTGTGTGCGATAAGCATGAATACCTGCTTGCAAAGCACTGGTTTTATCCGCAGCAAAGCTACTGCTGGGTATTGATAAACTGATAACAAAACCTAGTAGTATCACTGAAACCAACACATTACGCGGCAGAGCAACAAGCAGAAATAACACAAAAACTGCGGGGAACAATGCCCACATAAATAATTCCTGCCATTGTTGCTTCTGATCTCTTATTTTGGATGGGAATGCTTTCTGAATGCCTTTTTGATACAAGGTTTGCCAATCTGATTCATCATCTTTCACAGAACTGTAGCGACCCTTGCCAGCCTCCGCTAATTGTTGTAACACCGCGCTGTTAAGTTTGGAACGCACCGTTTTTCCCTGATACGCTAACCATTTTCCTTTGCCTAGCGGAATGGCTTCCCCATCTTCTGTGCCAATACCCAAAATATACAATGGTTGATTGGCTTGTTTAAGCTGATCAAGCTGCGTTTTAATTGCTGTTAACTGACTCGCCGGGAAATCGCCATCCGTGAGCCATAAAACCAGACTGGGTAAGGCTTGGCTTTTATCACCAAGAATTGAGCTTGCCATTTTTAATGCGGCGGCAGGTTCACTACCTCGCGTCGGTAAAACCAGCGTATCCAGTTTTTCGAGATAGAATTTGAGTGCATTCATATCACTCGTTGGAGGCACTAACAGATGGGGGCGTGCAGCATAGACAATAATGCCGATTCGACTACTATTCGTCGCTTTGGCAATTTGTAAAAACTCATACAATTCCAGCCCGGCACGTTCTAATCGGCTCGGTAAAATATCCTGGGTGTGCATTGAGCGCGATACATCAATCAACAGCATGATTTTCTTATCAGGTGCTTGTGTATTATTTTGTGCCAAGGGCAAACGTGGCCCTGCCAGCGAAACTGCGATTAAAACCCAGAACAGGCTCCATAACACAGGACGAATGTTATTGCGCCAATGCGTATTACCACCCTGCACCCAGGGTAATAAAGCACTATCTGCATAGCGTTGCGACTGCTGCCTCTGGCTTAAAATCTGCCAAAGCCATAAAAACAAGGGGAACAGGCTTACTAATAGCCAAAGTGGTTCGCGCCAACTCATTCTGTAGCAAAGCCCCCTATTTTGCGAAATGCGCCCCAAAGCTGGAATAACACCAATGGCAAAATTGCTGCCAACAATGCATAAGGATAAAGTGCTGTTTTAGCATAACGTGCTTGTTGTTCTGCCTCATTTTTTTGTTGCTTGTTAATATCGACCAATGCCTGCTCAATCGACTGTGCATCTGCAGCTTCGTAGCTTTTGCCGCCTGTGCGTTTTGAAATTCGCTGTAATAAATCAAGATTGACGGACTGGTAAAGTAAGCCAGTGTTTTTAAGAATATCTGATGCTTTTTTATCAGACGTTGAGCCAATCGCAATACTGTAAAGCGGAATCCCTGAGCGTAAAGCCAACTCAGCCGCCGCATCTGGTGTTACCCGCCCGATAGACTGGTCAACATCCGTAAACAACACGAAAATCTGTTTGCGTTGTGGTTTTTTGGCCGCTTCTTTCAAACCCAGCGTAATCGCATCACCCAGGGCGCTTACCCGTCCTGCCATGGTGCTGGTCAAACGCTTCAACTGATTTTGTAGCAAGGCCTGATCTCGCGTCAAAGGCACCAGCAAATACGGTTTTTCAGCAAATGCAATCACCGCCAGACGCTCACCTTTAAGGCCCGCAACAAACTTCTTCAACAGGCTTTTCAGTACATTAAGGCGCGAGACCTTTACGCCTTCATAGCCATAATCTTTTAACGTCATACTAATGGACGTATCCACCAGCATGACGATATCCCTTTCCGGTGGCAAATCAGGTAATTTCTCACCAATGCGTACCGGCTGAGCCAGTGCTATTGCAAACACAGTGCAAAGCCAGATGAGGAGTAAACCTTGTAACCACGGGCTTTGTTTCCTTTGGTGCTGGCTTTTATTATTAACAGGCTGCTTATCTGCAATCAATTCAAACAGAGGGTGCTTGAATTTGATCTTACCGTTAAATATCTGGTTATCTAATGATAAGGACTGTCTGTACCGTTTTGTGAACAGTATCGCAACAAGCATTAAAAGAAAGGGGAAAGTCGCATAGAAAGGCGTTAACCACTGGATACTTCCCGGTGTCATGCACTGCGCTCCATCAAAAACCGCAGCGCATCCTTTTTTAAAGCAACACATTTTTCGATGCTGCAAGCTTCGGATGAAAATCGTGCTTGCTGTAAACGCTGGATAAAATCTTCGCTTAAACCACCCTCCTTTAACCGCCTGACCTGTAGAGCATCACGCAAAATTTTGGCAATTTGATCAGGATTGCTGGAAGTCATTGATAGCGCCTGCAACTGCCTTTTGGCCTGGTTTAAGGGTTGTTGCCGTTTGCGCCATGCTAAAAATAAATACCACACTAAAATAAAACACAGCAAAATAATCAAAGCCACCAGCCAGACTGATAAACCCTGTGGGGGTAGCTCTATATCCTGCAACCCTGGTAC